>JBBSMF010000001.1:0-19577 GCA_038233295.1 Candidatus Limnocylindrales bacterium
CCACGCCAGCTCCGTGGGACCTATCGACGAGACCCAGATCTTCTACCTGATGAGCCGTGGCCTGAGCCGGGAGGAGGCCCGCAAGTCGATCGTGCTGGGCTTCCTGGAGCCGGTCGTGGCGCGCATCCCGCTGGGTGACGCCCGGGATCGCCTGCGGCGGCTGCTCGAGGAGAAGTGGCCCGCCGCTGAGCCGGTGGCAGCCTGACCGCGTCCCTCCGGCGGGTACCCGTCGGCAACGTCGCGCGGCTGGACCCGGGCACCATGGAGATGGTCCAGGTCGACGGCACGGACATCCTGCTGGTGAACCTCGATGGCCGGATCCACGCGGTTCAGGGCGTCTGCTCCCACCAGTATTTCGAGCTGGACAAGGGCTTCCTGACCGAAGACTCGATCACCTGTGCGCTGCACCTGTCGCGCTTCGACCTGCTGGCCGGTGAGGCTCTCGACCCGCCTGCGGAGCTGCCCCTGGCGGTCTATCCCGTGACGGTGGAGGACGACGGAACGATCGTGTTGACGCTGCCCGAGGGCCCGGTTCCCGTCAACGAGTGATCCGGGGCCGGACCTGCACCAGGATCGCCAGCCCGTGGGGCTGCCCCCGAGTGAGTGTCACGGACCAGAAGGTGGATCCCGGCAGACCACGCCGGACAGGGCCGGAGGCCAGCTCGACCGGTATGCCTGGCTGACCGCGAGGTCCTTTCGATAGCTGCACGATCGCCATCGGAGCCGGCCGTCCATCGATGATGGAGGGGCCATATAGACCGAGCTCGGGCGCCTTGACGTACCACGACTCGGGGTACGGGAAGAACGCCTCGTACGTGCCATCAGGCACCTCATCGAGTGGCTGAAGCGTGATGCGTTGGCCGTCGAGGCGAAGGTCCAGCCAGTACGTCGCGCCGTCGGGGACAGATGGGGGCGAGGCTTGTGGCACCTGAGCGGTCGGCCCTCCCGACGCCGCCGTTCCCGGAGTGACGGTCCAGGTGACGCCCTCCCTCGCGAGCGATGGGAGACACCCGTCCAGATTCGCCTCTGAGCGGCCGATGCGGGGGTCCAGCATCCGGGCGCAGCGTGACGAGTGGGTCAAGGCCTCCCGTACCTCGCCGCTGGCCAGGGCGCGGTCGCGTGCCGCTTGGTTGGGCGCGTCGTTATAGGTGGTGGTGGTGGTGTAAGCCTGCGCGACCTCCGCGACGAGCAAGGAACCGGCACGGCTAGGACCTGACTCAAGCCTGAGCTCATAGCGCAGGTCAGCCAGCGGGGCCCCGAGTCCCAGTGCCCCGGCTTCGACGAGTCCGACGGCCAGCACCAGCGGGAGATCCAGCGATCCTTCCGGCACTCGCGGCACAGCCACGTCCGCCAGCCGCAATGCCCGGTTGCTTCCCAGGCGTCCCACGAGGCGCACGCGCAGATCACGATCCTCGACGCTTCCGATCGGTACCCTCTGGCGGAAGCCGTTGGCGGCGATCAGGTCAGCTCGCAACAGTGGCTCTCCGTCGGCGCGCAGCACTAACCAGAAGTGCAGTTCGTCGCCGAACGGGGAGGATTCCGGCGACAGCTCGACGGGAAAGGGTGCCGGCGGCCTGGGCGCGAGGGTACGGGACGGAGACGGCTCATCCCCCTGGCCCGCGCCGACTGGTGTAGGGTCGGCGGAGGAGAATGGGGCGGGCGTGGCACTTGCCGCGGTGAGGGGCGCTACCGAGGTCCGCGGCTCGACGCTGCGACCGGAGACGCCGACTGCGACGACACCGACCAGGATGGCGCCCACGAGCAGGGCTGGGATCCGCGCGGAGCGGTTGCCGCCGACACGGGCGGGCTGCGCCACTGGCGCCAGCTCCTCGATGGTGCCCGCATCAGCGTTTTCCTCGTCCCGCCACTGCGCCATGCCCGACAGGCTACACCGGCTCCTGCGGCCGCCTCAGGCGGTCACCCTCAGAAGAGCTGCCAGGTTCGAGCCATGTCGTCGCCGCCGGTCCGCGCGGCGCTGCCGGCCTGGCGCGTGCCCAGCCGAAAGCGCTCCTCGGCGGGACCATCCTGAGCGCCCTCGGCGGCGCCGTTCAGGCGACCCAGCAGGTACTCCGCGATGCGCGGCCCGTGCTTGTAGCCATGCCCGGAGCCACCGCCCACCAGCCACACATTCTCCAGATCCGGATGACGGGCGATCAGGAAGTTGGCGTCGATGGTGCTCTCGTACTGGCAGACGCGCGTCTCCACGACAGGGGCGTGCTCGAGGTCGGGAAAGCGGCGCCGCAGGTAGGCACGTGCCAGGCGCACCGAGTCGGGGTCGACCGATCGCTCGCCATTGGTCGGGTCGAAGATGGGACCAAGACGATCGGGTGCCAGCTTGAAGCCACGATCGTCGATGCCGGGCACGCCGTAGTAGACGGCGTCGTAATCGGCCCAGGCGGGCATGGCCGCCGCCGTGAAGCGGCCGTCGCCCGCGCGCGGGCCCACGAACACGAGGTCCTGCTTGGTGACCTTGATGACGTCGCCCAGCACCTCAGGGAAGAGTCGCGGCAGCCATGGACCGCAGGCGAACACGAACGACTCCGCCGACCAGCTGGCGCCCGAGCCATCCTCCACTGACAGGAGTCGTGCTCCCTCCACCCGTGCCGGCCGCACGGCCGCCAGCTCGAAGGCCCCGCCGTCTTCCCGGAACGCCTGGGTCACCGTTTGGCAACCACGCCGCGCCATGAGCACCCCGGCCCCGGGCTCGTAGAGCGCGAAGCGAAGCCCGTCGCCGGTGCCGATGGCCGGCCAGCGATGACGCAGCTCGCCCGGGTCCAGCCGTTCGAAGGGGATGCCCTCTGCCTCTAGGACGGTCGCGGAGGCTGACTCGAAGCTGTCTTCATGGTGGGCGAACCAAAGGACGCCGGCAGGCACGAAGAGCTCCACGCCATGCTCCTGTTCGAAGCCCTTCCAGCGCTCCAGGGCAAGCCGGGCCCAGCGCGTGTAGAGCGCATCGTGGCCATGCGCGGCACGCGTGATGCGGGTCTCGTCGCCACTCGTCGCGCGCAGGTGCCCCGGACCCCACGCGTCAAGCAGCGTGACCGTGCGATCGGCGGCACGCTGTGCCAGATAGGCGGTCCAGGCGCCCATCACGCCAGCGCCGACCACCAGCAGGTCGGATCGCTGTGATGTCATGGCTGCGCCGTCACCGGGGCAGCTCCACGCCGACGCCGCGGTTTTCCGCGGCATGGAGCAGCGCGTCGGCGAAGACGAGATCCGCCAGCCCGACTCCGAGGTGGGTGACGAGTATCCGGCCATCGGGCGCGGGCCCTTCCTCCCGATCGCCCAGCGACGCGATGGGGTCGAGCCACTCCCCGATGATCCCCGCGGGATCCGGGTAGGCCATGAAGAGACCAGCCTCGCGGTTGGCCCTGAACTGGCCGGCCTCGTCGACCACGAAGAGCGCCGCATCCGAGGCCAGCGCCGCGGGCACGCTCATGTCGTAGTCCACGGCGACTACGAGAGCGTCCGGCCGGAAGGCGTCCGCCGGCAGGCTCTGCCGGTCCGGCCCAAAGGAGATGAGGGTCAGGACCACGTCCGCGTCACGGACCGCGTCGATGGCCGAGGGTGCCGTGTCCGTCTCTCCGAAGCCGAGCCCGGCGGCGGCGCCGGCGGCGATAGCCTCGGCACGCTCCGGGTTGCGGTCGTGGACGGTGAGCTTGGAGCCTGGCAGGAGGTGGCCCACCACCGGCAGGTGACTGCGTGCCTGGACGCCAGCGCCTAGCATCGCCACGTGGAGTGGCACATCCCTCTCGCGGGGCGCCCAGCGCGAGATGGCCACGCCGCTCACGGCGGCCGTGCGGTGTGCCGTGATGGGGCCCGCATCGATCATGGCCAGCGGCACGCCGGTGCTCGGATCGTTGAGGAGGACCGTGCCGTGGATGGCCGGCAGCCCGCGAACTCGATTCTCCGGGAAGCCGACCACCCACTTCATGCCGAGCAGGTCTCGGCTGCCCGACTCCTCAGCGCCGCGGAGCAGAGCCGGCATGGCATGCGCGAACGCGTCCGGGCCACGCGGGTGCACGCCCAGCTTAGGCGGTAGCTCCGCGTCGGCGACCAGCGCGAGCATCGCGCGACGAGCCAGGGCGATGCGCTCGTGGACGGGCGGCAGCAGCGCCTCGACGTTCGCCGCCGAGAGGTATCGGAGAGCTCGGTTTGGTTGGAGCATGGAGCTCGCATGGTATGGCGCGCGCGGTCGCGACGTCGGCAGTGTCCGCAGTGCGGTGCCCTCCTTCGGGAGTGGCACGTCGCCGTGGCACCTCCCTTCGCGTCACCTACCCGATGCGCTCGGCTAGGATGCGGGCGTGACCCTTGACGCCCCGCTGCTGGATCCGGCCGACCAGCGGCGCAGCCTGGAGAATCTCAAGCTCGAGCGCGACGCGATCGGCCTCTACGAGGGCCTGTCGCGCATCGAGAAGGACCCCCGGCGAGCAGCCGCGTTCCGGGCCATCTCAGCCAACGAGCGCCGGCATGCCGACATCTGGGCGGCGCGCCTGCGTGCCGGCGGTGTCGATGTCCCTGATCCGGGCCGCAGCAGCGCGCGAGTGCGCCTGATCGTGACCCTCGCGAGGGCTTTCGGGACCAACGCCGTGTCCAGCCTGGTCCGTGCCCTGGAGGGCGATGAGGAGGACGCTTACGCCGAGCAGGACGGCCCGGAGGTCGCAGCCATCGCCGCCGACGAGCGTGAGCACGCGGAGATCTGGAAGCGACTCGATGCAGGCATGCCGGCCTTGGCCGAGGCGGCCCTCCCCGGTCGTGCCGATGCCATCACGCCCGTGTCCTCCGAGCAGGGCGCCGCGGCGGGCACCCCGCGACCTCGCGATCGCGACGAGTCGTGGCACCGTGCCAGCCGCTCAGGGACGTTGCGCGCGGCCATCTTCGGCGTCAACGACGGACTCGTCTCCAACCTCTCCCTGGTGATGGGCGTGGCCGGCGCCACGGCCGACTCCCGCTTCGTGATCCTGGCCGGCGTGGCGGGCTTGCTGGCGGGTGCCTTCTCGATGGCCGCCGGTGAGTACATCAGCATGCAGAGCCAGCGCGAGCTGTTCGAGCGCCAGATCCAGCTGGAGCGCGAGGAGATGCGCATCATGCCCGACGCCGAGGAGCGGGAGCTGGCCGCCATCTACCGCGCCAAGGGCATCTCAGCCGCCGAGGCCGCACGCCTGGCCCATCGCCTGATGCAGGATCCGGAGGCCGCGCTGGACACCAAGGTCCGCGAAGAGCTGGGTCTGGATCCGGACGAGCTCGGCTCACCGTGGGGCGCGGCGGGTTCCTCGTTCGTGGCTTTCGGGATCGGCGCGGTCGTCCCGCTCGTGCCCTATCTGCTCACGTCCGGCACCACGGCACTCATCGTCGCGTTCGGACTGGCACTCGCGGCGCTCTTCATCGTGGGCGCCGGCGTCAGCCTGGTGACCGGTCGCAGCCTCATCTTCTCGGGGATGCGCCAGGTGGCCATCGGTGCGCTGGCGGCGGGTGTCACGTTCCTGGTGGGCTCGCTCATCGGCGTCAAGATCGGTGCCCTGGCTTGAGCGGGCACGAACCGATCACTCTGGCGGCGGCCAGTCCCGAAACCGCCACGCGACAGGCTGCGTAGTCTCGAGTGGAGCCGGTCTCGCCGCAACGCTCGGATGCTCAGCTGGTGGCGAACGTCGCGGCCGGTGATGCAGCTGCCCTGGCGGAGCTGTACGACCGGCATGCCGATGCCATCTTCCGGGCCGCCTTCAGGCGATCCGGCGACCGAACCATCGCGGAGGAGGTCTTGCAGGACACCTACCTGGCCCTCTGGAATAGGGCCGAGATGTTCGACCCCGGGCAGGGCTCACTCGTGACCTGGCTCTCGACGATCGCGCGCAATCGCGCCATCGATCGCCTGCGGCATCGGGGTCGCCGGCTGCCGGCCATGCCGCTCAGCGCGGTCATGTCCGGCGACGAAGGCGATACCAGCGGATCAGAGCGTGCCCTCGCCCGCGGGTCCCTGCTGGGGTCTGGCACCGTGTCGGTCGATCCCGAACAGGTCCTGGAGGAGATGGCCACGCGCGAGGAGATCCGCGACGCCCTCGGTGGCATCCCCCATCGTGAGCGACAGGTCCTGGAGCTGGCCTACTACGGGGGCCTGACCCAGGTCGAGATCTCGCAGCGCCTGGGCTGGCCGCTGGGTACCGTCAAGACCAGGACGCGTCGGGCGTTGGCGCGCCTCCGCCAGGCGCTCACTGCCGTCCTCGGCCCGGAGGTCGCGCCGCCTGTCCCCGCAGAGTGGGCCGCCGTATCGGCCGCCGTGGAAGGCGATCCCGAGCAGGCTGGAAAGGCGCTCCATGGACCACGCTGAGGTGTTTGATCGACTGGAGCTGGCCTTCCTGGCCGCGGGCGGCCTGAGCGTGCTTGACGCGGACACCTCCGAGGAAGCAGCCGTCCTCCGGGGCCACTTGGCGGCGTGTGGGGACTGCGCCAGCGAGCACAGGGCTTGGCAGCTCGCCGGAGCGGCTATGGCCCTGAATGTGCCGGAGACATTGACCGCGCCCCTGGGCGCCCGTGAACGCACGCTCGCGGCAGTCGTCACGACCGGGGTGCCACGTCCGATCGGCGGGGCGCTGCCGTTCGCGCCGTTGATGGCGCCGGTGATCGCGCCTGCCTCCCGGCCGTCCGCTCCTCGGCCGGCGATGCTGGCCATTGCCGCCGCCTTCGCTGCGGCGCTCTTCCTGGCTGGCGCAGTGTTGGGCGGGCCCATCGGACTCGTCTCCCCAGACGATCGGGACGGCGCGCCCCAGGACACCGTGGCGGCCGCGATGGCCTCCGCCGTCGATCGGGTGCTGCAACAACCCGATCACATGATGGTGCCCCTGGTGGACGCGTCGGGAGCGGGCGGCGGCTCGGTCCTCTTCGACCCCGTCAGTCGCGACCTCGTCGTCGTGTCCCAGGCGCTGGGGACCCTTCCCGAGGGGCGCGAGTACGGTTGCTTCCTGGAGCGCGAAGGGGAGCGGAGTCGCGTGGGAAGGCTCCGGGTCGTCGGCGATGCCGCCTTCTGGATGGGTCATCTGGTTGAGCCCGGCGACGCCGGTCGCAGTGGCGACCGTTTCTTGGTGGTTCGCGACGACCGACCGGAGACGCCGGTGCTCAGCGGGGGCTTCTGACCTCGGGATCAGCCGGAGCGGGGCGATCCGGCAGTGCGGAGTGGCTGACCTCAAGGTCGTCGGCCTCCTCCGATTCGTGTCGCTGTTGCGCGCCGGGATCGAGGGCCGGACCACGGAGGTAGCCGTGGTGGAGCTCCAGGATCTCCTCGACCAGGGCGGCTGGTGCCACGCCGCCGTAGTCGGCGATGCTCCGGCTGATCCAGGCCGCTTCGACGGCGCGCTCGTCCTCGTCGACATCCGTCTCGTCACGAGGAAGTCGGCCCAGGACCAGCCACGAGAGCCCGACACCGATGGCGATGCCCAGGACCACCAGCCACCAGGCGAACCCGTCGTTCATGCGCGGGCAAGTATGCCGTCACAGCGCGGCGAGCGCCGCGACCAGGCGCGTCCATGCCGGCAGCAGGGCCTGATAGCCTTCCGTGGCGGCAAGATCCGGCGCCGGTGCCGGATCGGTCGCTCGTCCATCGTGCGGTCTCCCCAACCAGCACTCCGCCAGCTCCGCGAACGATGGGCCGGCGAGGGCCTGTGCCGCCAGGAAGGCCGCACCGCGCACGGTCGCGTCGGTCGGCGCCACCTGTTGCGGCCAGCCGGTCATGTCGCCGATGATCGCGCGCCAGACCTCACTCCGGGAGCCGCCGCCCGCCGCCGTGACATGCCTCACCTCCCCGGCACGCTGCTGAGGATCCTGCTGAGCTTCCATCAGGACCCATCCGAACGCTTCCAGCACTGCCCGCCAGACGTGGGCGCGGCGGTGGCCGACGCCGATGCCCGCGATGCTGGCACGCAATCCCGGTGCGGGGGACGGCAGCAGCCGGCCGGCCGGGTAGGGCACGACCATGACGCCCCCGGAGCCCGGTGGGATGACCGCGGCCTCGGCGTTCAGCGTCGCGTGGTCCACACCGGCCAGCAGCTCTCGGCGCACAAGCTCCGCGAAAAGGCCGCTGCCCGTGGCATGGGCCACGCGCCGATACGGGGTGGCGGCGCCGGGGGCATCCTGATCTCCCAGCGCCTGCTCAAGGTCCATCGTGACCAGCAGCAGCGTCCCGGTGCTGCCGTAGTACGCCAGCGCATCGCCCACGCGCACGGCACCCGCCCCCAGCATCGTGGCCAGGCTGTCGGTCATGGCGGAGACGACCGGCACGCCCTCTGGGATGCCCGTGGCACTCGCCGCCTCCGCCGTGATCGCACCCAGCAGCCTCCCCGGCGGGCGGATGGGCGGGAGCATCGTGGCGGGGATGCCCAGCACCGCCGCGGCGTCACGGTCCCACACGGCGCCGGCACCCAGCAAGCCTCCCCAGCGAGATGCGCTATGCGGGTCGACGCTGGCGACGCCGGTCAGTCGCATGCCCAGATACCCGGCCGGACCAAGGGCGATGCTGTCGCGCAGGACAGCTTGCGGCAGCGTCCGGAGCAGCTCCACCAGTCGCGGCGAGACCTCATCGCCGTCAAGGTCCTCTCCGCCCAGGCGCTCCTCCACCAGTACGGTCGCGGCCAGGGCGCGCTGGTCCCCGTAGAGAACGCCCTCGCTCCGGGCCTGTCCGTTCGGCGCCACGAGGCAGACCGCAGGGAAGAGGCCGGCCAGACCGACTCCGGCGACCTGCTGCGGCGGGATGCTCCTCAGCGCACCGGCCAATGCCTCGCGGGCGCCTTCCCACCAGTCGTGGTCGGGCAGATGGATCATGGCGCCGGCTTCCGGGGAGCGCGGCGGTCGGGGCGCTCGGCCCGCGCCCAGCCGGACGCCACGTTCATCGAAGGCCGCGGCACGCACTCCCTGCGTGCCCACCTCCAGGCCCAGCCAGACGCGGTCCATCACTCGCTGAGTCTAGGGAGGCGGACCGGCCCCCACTCGCCAGCCGCCGCTATCCTGCCCAGGTGATCGACATCACCCCGGACCCCATCGCGCTTCAGCTCGGACCGCTGGCCATCGGCTGGTACGGCTTGGGCTACGTGCTGGGCGTGGCCGTGCTGGTGCTGGTCACGCAGCGCGAGGCGGCGCGGCGGGGCATCGATCCCAAGCACGTCACGGGCGTGCTGGTGCTCAGCGCGGTGCTCGCCATCATCGGCGCGCGCCTGTACCACGTGATCGACCAGTGGGATCGCTACAGCTCCGATCTGCTGGCCATCGTCCTGCCGCCCTACAGCGGCCTGGGGCTCTATGGCGGCGTGGCCGGGGCGGCGCTGGGCATCATCCTCTACTTCCGACCTCGGGGCATACCCGTCTGGCGCGCGCTGGACGCCGTGATCCCGGGCACGTTCTTCGCGCAGGCCATCGCCCGGTGGGGCAATTTCTTCAACCAGGAGCTCTACGGACCGCCGACGGACGCGCCCTGGGGCATCGCCATCGACTGTGCCCACCGCGTCGCACAGTACCCCTGCGAGACATTCCCCGAGGCCACGACCGGCTTCCACCCGCTCTTCTTCTACGAGTCGGCGCTGACCATCGTCGGCGGCTTCATCGCGATGTGGCTGGGCCGGCGCTTCGCGCATCGGCTGCGCGACGGCGACGTGGCCTCGTTCTGGGCCATCTGGTATGGGGCCGTGCGCTCACTCCTGGAGACGTTCCGCGAGGGCTACAACTGGACCGTGGCGGGCGGCATCCCCACGGCGCAGCTCATCGGCGCAGGCCTGATCGTCTTCGGCATCGTCACGATCTGGTGGCGCCACCGCGGTCCGCGAGGCGAGGCGCCCGTCTGGGAGCCGGCACAAGTCGATGAGGCCCCGCCACTGACCTGAGGCGGATTCGCGCGCGGCGCGTGATCAACCTTGGGGCGACGGCTGCTCGCTGGAGGGGGAAGGGGTCGCGGTGGGGGCAGATGTCGGCACAGGAGTCGGCTCGGGAGTGGGCGTGGACGTCGGCAGGGGAGTGGGCGTGGCCGTCGGCAGCGGGGTCGGGCGAGTCGTCGGGGCCGGCGTGGGGGAGGGCGTCGGGGCAGGCGTCGGGCTGGGAGTGGGCGCCGGCGTTCGCTCGAGGAGCACGTTGAGCTCCTGGGCCATCTCTCTCTGGACTTTGCCGTAGGCGCCGCGCCCGGCGCGGTTGGTGAGCTCCCACGGATCCTTGCCGAAGTCATACAGCTCTCGCTCACCGGTGGCGTACTCGATGTAGTGCCACTGCGCGGTGCGGACGGCCTGCCAGGGAGGTGCCGCGCGCACTCCCTCGGGTAACTGCTCCAAGATCTGCGATCGCGCGATGGTGCTCTCGCCATCGGAGAGCAGCGGCGACCAGTCGATGCCGTCGGCCTTCATGGTGCAGCCGGCGATACGGCAGAGGGTCGGTGCCAGGTCGATGTTGACGACTCCCTGCGACTCCGTGCGCGGAGCCGTGCCCCGGCCGGCGGCCCAGTGGACGTTGAGCGGGATGGGCGTGCTGTACGGGACGCTCTTGAAGTCCCAGCGGTGAGCGCCGTAGGACATGCCGTTGTCGCTCAGGAAGAGCCACAGCACGTTGGTACGCCCAGCCGCCGCGAGCTGCTGCTCCATCGTGGCGACCATGTCGTCGACAGCCAGCATGGAGCGGCATATCTTGCCCAGCGGCCACCCGTTGGCGTAGGGCGGCGGGCTCTCGGCGCGGATATAGGCGGGCTTGTCGGACACGTCCGCCTCGGCGTAGGCGGGCGTCCAGAGGGGCGGCAGGCCGTCACACCTGACGTCCCTGGCATGTCGTCTGGCTGCGACGGGCATGCCCTTGATGAGCTTGTTCTTGTGGTTGCGTCCGGCGTGAGGACCGTAGGGCGTCAGATAGGCGAAGAGCGGCTCGTCGACGGGGGCTTCCCTGACAAATCCGCTGGCCAGCCTTGAGATGACGTCCACGGAGTAGTCAGCCTCAGCGAAGCCGTGGTACTGCTCCGCATCATCGACCCACACCTTGTAGTCGTAGTAGCCGGGCAGGAACGTCGCGGCCCGATCCCAGCCGGGAGGCGACTTGTCCTCGATCCGGGAGAGACGGTTGAGATACTTGCCCGCCATCATGGTGTGGTAGCCCACCCCGTCCAGCTTGGTCGCGATGGTCAGCGACGGATCGAACAGGGTCCCGTCATTGCGAGTGACGCCGTGCTTGTGCGTATGGAGACCGGTGAGGAAACCTGCTCGTCCGGGGCAGCAGCGGGGGGTCTCGCCGTAGGCACGGTCGAAGGTGATGCCCTGCTCCACGAAGAGGCGTCGCAGCGTCGGTGTCCGCGCCAGGACGGCAGGTGCCGCCAGGGCACCCAAGTCATCGACCATGACGACCACGATGTCGGGCCGAGGATCGGCAGCGCGGCCGGTCCCATCGCCTGAGGTCAGGGAGCTCTCCGCGGCGTTGGCGGTGACGGGCAGCGCCAGCAGGAGGGCGGCCAGCAAGGGAGTCAGGCGCACGGGGGCCTCGCATAGGATGAGCACGCAGAGCGCTCTATCTCAGGACCGCCGGGGGGCACGGCCGCGACTCGTGGTGACGTCGTGCCAGCACTTTACCCCTACGCTGCACCGCACCGCAAGGGCCAAAGGGACCCGGTGGCAGCGGCCGACGGTCCTATACTCCTCCCACATGCGGTACGCGGAGTCGATCCTCGAGCTGGTGGGCGACACCCCCCTGGTGCGGCTCACCCGCGTCACGCGCGACCTGGGTCCCGCCGAGCGGCAGCCTCTGCTGCTGGCAAAGCTGGAGATGCTCAACCCGGGCGGCTCGGTCAAGGACCGCATCGGTCTGCCAATGATCGAGGCCGCTGAACGTGACGGCCTGTTGCGGCCGGGCGGGACCATCATCGAGCCGACCAGCGGCAACACCGGCCACGGCCTGGCCATCGCAGCCGCGCTCAAGGGCTATCGCTGCATCTTCGTCATGGCCGACAAGCAGTCAGCGGAGAAGCAGGCGCTGCTTCGCGCGTACGGCGCGGAGGTGGTGCGCTGTCCGACGAATGTACCGCCCGAGTCGCCCGAGAGCTACTACTCCGTGGCGCACCGCCTCTCGCGTGATATCCCGGGCGCCTTCCAGCCCGACCAGTACCACAATATGGAGAACCCGCTGGCTCACGAGCGAACGACCGGACCGGAGACGTGGCGCCAGACCGAGGGCCGGATCACCCACCTCGTCGTGTCGGTCGGTACGGGCGGGACCGTGAGCGGCATGGCGCACTACCTCAAGGCGCAGAACCCGGACGTCATCGTGGTGGGGGCGGACCCGGAAGGTAGTGTGCTGTCCGGCGATACCGCGCGTCCCTACCTCACCGAAGGCGTGGGCGAGGATTTCTTTCCGGGCACCTACGATCCGCAGATGGTCGACCGCTGGGAGAGGGTCTCCGACGCCGAGGCTTTCGCCGCGGCCCGGCGACTGACGCGCGAAGAGGGCATCCTCTCGGGCGAATCGTGCGGCACGGCGCTGGTGGCGGCGCTGCGCGTCGCGCGCGAGCTCACGGCGGATGAGGCCGGCCGCGACGCGGTCATCGTGGTGCTCCTTCCCGACGGTGGTCGCTCTTACCTCTCCAAGCTGTACAGCGACGAGTGGATGCGCGCCAACGGTCTGCTCGGCTCGCCGACCGGTCGTGAGCGCGTCATGGCCGTCCTGGGCAACGGCCATCACGGCGACGGGGTGCCGCAGGTCGTGCTGGCGCGTACGACCGATCGGGTGGCCTCAGCCATCGACACCCTCCAGCGTTACGGCATCAGCCAGATGCCGGTGACCGAGCGCGATGACGAGGCCATCGAGGGCATCGTGGGCGCCATCAGCGAGCGAAGCCTGCTGGAGCGTGCTTACCGGGACCCACAGGTGGTAGAGCGCACGGTGGGCGAGGTCATGGAGGGACCGCTGCCCACCATCGACGCCTCGGCCACCATGGACGACGCCTTCCAGCTCCTCTCGGAGGGCGCGAGTGCCGTGGTCGCTGTCAGCGAAGGCCGCCCGGCGGGCGTGGTCACCAAGCTCGATCTCCTGGAGTATCTCGCGCACAAGCCGCGGGCCCGTGCACAGCCGCAGCCAGCCGGTTCGCCTCGCGACTGAAAGGTCTGGCGTCGGTCGCGGCCCGCTTGCGACATCCCGCACCGTGTACGATGGCTAGACGTTCGATAGACGAATCCCTGGACTGCGGAAGCCGACTCCTTTAGCTCCATGAGAGCCAGAGGCACGCGCGGCCGGTCTACCACTGCCGATGGCCGGAGGTCCCTGCGGGGCCCGCCCACCGGACTAGGAGTGACGACGTGTCCGCCAGCCCGACCCTCACCAGCGTCCCCTCGGCCCCATCTTCGTCCCTGGGCAGACGTTCATTCGCCAACCTCTCCGCCGCCGAGTTGTACGAGCACGCCATCCGTCGAGAAGAGGGCGTCATCGCGGCTCAGGGCCCGCTCGTGGTGCGTACCGGCGCGCATACCGGCCGCTCGCCCAAGGACAAGTTCATCGTGGATGAGCCGGGAAGCCATGAAGGCGTCTGGTGGGGTGGCTTCAACCAGCCCATCAGCCAGGAGCGCTACGACCAGCTCCGGGCTCGGATGCTGGCGCACCTGGCACAGCGCGAGCTGTTCGTCCAGGACTGCTTCGTGGGTGCCGATCCGGCCTATCGGCGCTCGGTGCGGGCATACACGGAGAGCGCTTGGGCGAGCATCTTCTGCCGCAACCTGTTCCGCACGCCGAGCCCGGCCGAGCTGGCCGTCTTCGCGCCCGACTTCACCATCATCGACGCACCCACCTTCCGAGCCGATCCGGCGCGAGACGGCACGAACAGCGAGACGGTGATCCTGGTCCACCTCTCTCGACAGGAGATCCTCATCGGTGGCACGGAGTACGCCGGTGAGATGAAGAAGGGCGCCTTCGGGATCATGAACTACCGCTTGCCTGACGAGGGTGTGCTGCCCATGCACTCCTCGGTCAACGTGGGCAAGGGCGGCGACGTGGCCGTGTTCTTCGGCCTCTCGGGCACGGGCAAGACGACGCTGTCGGCAGACCCCGAGCGGACGCTGATCGGTGACGACGAGCACGGCTGGGGACCGGAGGGCGTCTTCAACTTCGAGGGCGGCTGCTACGCCAAGACGATCCGCCTGTCGCACATCTACGAGCCGGACATCTACTCCACCACACGGCGCTTCGGGACCATCCTGGAGAACGTGGCCATCGACCCCGAGACGCGTGAGCTGGACCTGGACTCGCACGAGTTCACGGAGAACACCCGCGGCGCGTTCCCGCTTGGCTTCATCTCCAACAGCTCCGACGAAGGTCGCGCCGGTCATCCCAAGAGCGTGGTGCTGCTGACTGCCGACGCCTTTGGTGTGCTGCCGCCCATCTCGCGACTGAGTCGTGACCAGGCGCTCTACCACTTCATAAGCGGCTACACGGCCAAGCTGGCCGGGACGGAGGTCGGCGTGGCGGAGCCCACGGCCACCTTCTCCACCTGCTTCGGTGCTCCCTTCATGCCGCGCCACCCGGGCGTCTACGCCGACATGCTGGGTGAACGCCTCGACCGCCACGATGTGGACGCCTGGCTGGTGAACACCGGCTGGACGGGCGGACCGTACGGCACGGGGCAGCGCATGAACATCACCCATACCCGCAACATGGTCCGTGCCGCGCTCGACGGGCAGCTGGACGGCGTTCCCACGGTCACCGACCCCTTCTTCGGTGTCGAGGTCCCCACCTCCTGCCCCGGCGTCCCGGCCGAGGTCCTCCAGCCCCGCGGCACCTGGACCGACCCTGAGGCATACGACCGCCAGGCCCGCCATCTGGCCCGGATGTTCGTCGAGAATTTCAGCCGATTCGAGGACGCGGTGACGGAGGGCATCCGCTCCGCCGGGCCGCGCGTCACTTGAAAGGATCCCTGTCGTGAGCACTCATTCGTGGCTGAAGGTCATCCTGGTCCTGTGGGTGCTGGGCTTCCTGGTCGTGGCCTGCGGTCCGGTCATCGCCGCCGATGGCATCGGTGGCACGCTCATCGGCGGGGCTTTCGGGCTGGTCCTGGGATCGATCCTGATCGTCCCCTTCCTCATGGGCGTGGGCGTGCTGCTCGTGCTCATCTGGCTGACCAAGCCGCGCGGCAAGGTTCGCGACGGTCGCTACCCGGACGATCGCTACCCCGACGACCGCTTCCCGCGCTGACCGCCGCAAGCCCGAGCGGCCACGCCGCTGGGTGTACCCATCGGAGAAGCCATAGGTGCACCTTTCACCGGCCCCATCGCCGGGCCACCATCCCACGCACGGCAGGGCACTTCTCGGTGCCAGCAACGTCCCGATGGGACGACGCGGTATAGGGTGGACGCGACAGGGATGAGCTGACCGCTGGGAAGCCGGCGCTGGGGCGAACGCGGCGCCAAGGGGAGATGGTAGCCATGACGAACGGTCGGGGAGAAGGCCGAATGGCCGGGGAGATGGACAGAGGACCCGGTCAGTGATGACGCCGATCGTGCTGGACCGGGATCTCGCGACGCCCCTCTACCGTCAGATCGAGGAGCAGCTGCGCGCAGCCATCCTGGGCGGCCGGCTGCGGCCGGGCACGCAGCTCCTCGGCGTGCGCTCTCTGGCCGCGGAGCTGAGCGTGGCTCGCATCACGGTCGTGCAAGCCTACGACCAGCTCGTCTCCGAGGGGTACCTGGTGGGCCGGGTGGGATTCGGCACCATCGTTGCGCATGAGCTGCCCGATCGCGCGCTGCGGGTCGATGATCGGCCGGCGGCTCTCCGCCTCGTCTCGATCGCAGGCCATCGGTCGACGGCCGCAGAAGACCATCGGTCCACAGGCGCGGGACGCGCGGTGTCGCGCCCGAGACGCGCGCCGGATCCCGCCGCCCTTGCGGGTGACCGCCCCCGCCGCCGCGTCGCTCCCGGGGACAGCACTCCGCCGCGCTTCCCGAAGGCCAATCCCTGGGTGCCCGCGCCTGAGTCGGTGGCAGCTCGGCCCGGCGACGACCTGCCGTATGACTTCGGGCAGTGGCGCATCAGCATGGATGCCTTCCCCATCGACCTGTGGGAACGGCTGCTGCGTGCCGCGTGGCGCGACCTGTCCGGTGGTCCATCAGGGCTGTCGCTCGCATCGCCGCCGCTGGGCGACCCGGAGCTGCGCGAGACGGTGGCGAGCTACCTGGGCGCCGCTCGCTCCGTGACGGCGCAGGCTGATCGGGTCGTGATCACGACCGGCATCGAAGCCTCCACGAGCCTGTGCTCGCGGATGTGGCTGGGAGCTGGTCGCCGGGCGGCCCTGGAGGACCCTACAAACCTCCTGTTGCGTCGCGCCATTGCCCTCTCCGGCACCGAGCTGACGCCCGTGCCCGTGGACGGTGACGGCCTGCGGGTCGACCGGCTGCCATCGACGGCGACCCTGGTGGCGGTGAGTCCCTCCTGGCAGTTCCCCCTGGGTGGGACCATGCCGATGCACCGACGCCTGGCGGTGCTGGACTGGGCGGCACGCGCTGGTGCACTCGTTCTGGAGAACGACCACGGCGGCGAGTTCCGCTATCACGGACCGCCGCTGCCCTCCCTCCAGGGCCTGGACCGCGATGGTCGCGTGCTCTACATGAACAGCTTCAACCGACTGCTGCCGGTCGGCTTCCACCTGGGCTTCATCGTGGTGCCAGGCCCGCTGGTGGAGGGCTTCATGGGCATGGCGGAGTCCGTGGGGCATGCACCCAGCATGCTCGAGCAGCGAGCCCTGGCACGCTTCGTGGCGGAGGGCCACTACGACCGTTACCTGCGGCGAGTGCGAGGTTTCCTGGCCCATCGCCAAGAGGTCCTCATCGGTGCGCTGCGGAGAGACCTCGGCTCGAGCGTCGTGGTGGCACCGGCCGATGCGGGCATGCACCTTGTGGTCACGCTCGACGAGCGTTTCGGCTCGGCCACCAGCGTGGCCGAGCGTGCCCGTGAGGCAGGCGTGGGTGTCGCCACGGTCGAGCGTTTCCGCCTCACGCCTGACAGAGACCGCGATCTGGTGCTCTTCTACTCCACCCTGGATGAGGTGCGCATCGCGGAAGGCGTGCGGCGCCTGGCCGGGGTCCTCCTCCGACGGGACGTGATGCGCATGACCGTCAAGGGGGCGACTGGCGCGACCCCACCAGCAGCCGGACGCAACGCCGGGAAGGCACCCGTGCCACGCCTCGACGTGGTGTGCAGAGAAGCGCGCTCCAGCGGCTGAGCCTCAGCCTCCCTCGGGTGACAGGGCGAAGAAGACATCGGCGGGCAGCGCCGGGACGCGGTCGCTGCCTGAGACCACCGGCTGTCCGGTATCGCTGTCGCTGATCACCAGGTAGCGCCGGATCCGCCGCTGGCCATCCCGCGCCAGGTAGACGTAATGGGGGAGGTCCGCGCCAAGGGCCGGCGGTCGGTCGCCCGCGTAGCCCCAGGCGAGCTGGCTGATGGTGCCCGGCTCTGGAGCCACCTCCGCCAGCACCGCCTCGATACCCTCTCGGCAGTACTCCCGGAAGACCTCGATGAGCGACTGCCGGACTCCGCTGACCGCCGCCACCGGCTCCGCGCAGACATCCTCGATCAGAGCCGCCCCGCCGGGACGCGTGGAGCTGCTTGCCGACGGCCGGTCGCTCGGACCCGCCGGGTCATCGCTGGGTACCGGATCGGAAGTGGTGCCCGGCGACGCGGTGACGCTCGGCGCGGACCCGATCGGGCGGGGCGAGCGCGAGGGGTCCGGCGCCTCGCCCTGGTTCGAGAAGAGCATCGCGCCCAGGGCAGCGAAGGCGATCAACGCCGCTATCACGGCCGCCAGCAGGAAGCCGGGGAACCGCGGCGGCTGGGATACCCGCCCCACGGGGACGTTGTAGACCGTGTCGTCGCGAGTATCGTCCCTGGGCTCATGTGGGGACGACGGCGTCCAGCTCATGCGATCGGCTCGAAGCGGGCCGTGAAGTGCCGCAGCCGCCTGGGCGCCTGGGTGATGCGGAGGCCGCGCAGACGGCTTGCCCGTTGAGCGACGGAGCGCACCACCTCGATGACGTAGTCGATGTGCGACTGCGTGTACGTGCGCCGCGGGATGGCCAGACGAACCAGGTCCATCGGCCCGGCTAACTCAGTCCCGTCCGGCCGCAGCCCGAACATCACCGTGCCGATCTCGCAACCGCGGATGCCACCCTCGGCGTACAGCTCCGCGGCCAGCGCCTGGCCCGGGTACTCCAGCGGCGGGATGTGGGGCAGCATGGCGCGCGCGTCGATGTAGACGGCATGTCCGCCGATGGGCTCGATCACGGGCACGCCCGCCGAGCTCAACGCGTCGCCCAGGTAGGCCGTGGAGCGGATGCGGTAGCGCAGATAATCCTCCTCCACGACCTCGGACAGGCCCTGAGCGATGGCCTCCAGGTCGCGCCCGGCGAGCCCGCCGTAAGTCGGGAAACCCTCGGTCAGGATGAGCATGTCGCGGCAGCGCTCGGCGATGTCGTCGTCGTTCAGAGCCAGCCAACCGCCGATGTTGGACAGGCCGTCCTTCTTCGCCGACATGGTCATGCCGTCCGCGAGCGAGGCCATCTCGCGCACGATATCCGGGATGGCCGCTCGCTCATAGCCCGCTTCTCGTTCGCGGATGAACCAGGCGTTCTCCGCGAAGCGGCAGGCGTCCAGGAAGAGCGGCAGATCGTGGCGGTCGCAGACCTCCCGCACGGCGCGAAGGTTGGCCATCGACACCGGCTGGCCACCCATCGAGTTGTTGGTCACGGTCATGAAGACCACCGGGATGGTCTGGCGGCCGCGCTCCTCGATGAAACGCTCCAGGGCAGGCACGTCCATGTCGCCCTTGAAGGGCATGATCTGGCCGGGCGCGTGTGCCGGCGAGAGATCGACCGCCTCTGCGCCCGATGCTTCCACGTTGGCACGGGTGGTGTCGAAGTGAGTGTTGTTGGGCACCGCCTTGCCCGGTCCGGCGACGACCGAGAACAGGATCTTCTCCGCGGCGCGGCCCTGGTGCGTGGGGATGATGTGCTCGAAGGGGAAGAGCGCCCGGACGGCGTCCCGGAAGCGGAACCAGGAGGGAGATCCCGCATAGCTCTCGTCGCCGCGCTGGATGCCGGCCCACTGGTCGCGGCTCATGGCGCCCGTGCCCGAGTCGGTGAGCAGGTCGATGATGACGTCATCGGCGTGCAGGTCGAAGAGGTTGTAGCCGGCGTCCGCCAGGCAACGCTCCCGCTCCTCGCGGCTGGACATGCGGATGGGCTCCACGGAGTGGATCCTGAACGGCTCGATGATCGTCTGCCAGCGGTCCATCTCCGACGAGGATAGCGGCCCTTCAGGCGGGGTGATACGGCGTCTGCCCCAGCCTCCGCGATGATCAGCTTGACGATCGCGGCGGAGTCGAGGTAGATGACGGTGGTCATCGTTCCTCCCGTGCGCGTCCGACCCTCTCCGAGGGGGAGCTCCGCGCCCTCCGGCAATGGCAACGGTTCGCCCAGTTCGCGTAGGTTTCCCTAGGCAGGGCGGACACGGCCCTCGGCTATGAGGCGGTCGAGCGCAGTGAGCTTGCTGGGCACCAGAACGGCCACCGGGCGGCCTCGGGCCGTGATCTCGATGGACTC
>JBBSMF010000002.1:0-18702 GCA_038233295.1 Candidatus Limnocylindrales bacterium
AGCGTTGCCCAGTCTGGCATGCCAGGGTAGGGCGCCGCGTTCGGTCAGCCTGGGGGAGCGCCGGCCGAGCACCAGATCGCCGCGCTCCAGACCGGCGACCAGGGTAGGCAGGTCCGCCGCATCGCACGAGCCGTCACCGTCAAGGAAGGCCAGGACGAGATGACCGTCGCCGGCGGCCACGTCGCTGCCGGTGATGCAGGCACGGCCGTAGCCACGACGAGGCTCGTGCAGCACCCGCGCCCCGGCGGTCTGTGCGGCCTGCTGCGTCCCGTCCCGCGAACCGCCATCGACGGCGTACACGCAGCACGCCCCGGCGACCCTCAGACCCCGCACGAGGGACCCGATGGCCGCCACCTCGTCCAGCACGGGAATGATCGCGGCCACGCCATGCCCATCGGGGAGGGCGCTACTCATCCAGCGGGGCCCACACTCGGAAGCGTCCGTCATCGACCAGCAGTCGGCGTCCCGAGCGAGCTAATCCGTCGAGCCATTCCGTCCGGTCCGGCCAGCGCAGCCGCCCTGCCAGATACGCCTGCCCGTCGACGACCACGAAGGCATCGGCACTGGCTGACGGGAACACCTCGAGGCGCCGTCTGTTCGCGAGCGCCGGGGCGACGACCGAATCGACTGCGATGGGCGCATCCCTTGGGATGACCGACGTTGCGGACAGGAGTCGCGTCAGCGCCGCGGGACGGTCCCAAGCCCGCTGCTCGCGCCACGAGAAGGGCGGCACGCCACCCCTCTCGAAGGCGATGCCGACCGCCGCCGTCGTCAGGGCAAGGACCAACATCGCGGTGAGGGCGCGTGGGAGGGGCGGTCGAGCTCGCCCACCCCCTGTCGCGCGTGCGGGCTGGGCCACCGGGCCTGACGGCACCGGCCTGGTGCGCTTCCTCTGGTAGCGATGTGCCAGCGCCAGCAGGCGGCGCGCGCCCAGCCCGCCCGCCACGGTGGCCGGCACCACCAGCAGGAGGCCGTACTGGAGGAGCAGCTGAGGCTGGGGCTCGTGGCGGCTGAGCAGGTGCACGACGGTGGGCGGCACCAGCAGCAGCGCCCAGCGCGGCCGAAGCAGTGGCAGTGCACCCAGCGAGACGATGAGTCCGATCACCACCAGCCAGCCCTCCGGCCGCGTCAGCGCCGCGATCACCGCCTCGGTCTGCACGAATGGTGCACGCAGGACGTTCGCACCACCGCCCAGCCAGGCGTAGTAGCTGTCGATGTCATAGACCGCGCCGGCGCGCAGGGCCGGCATGAGCAGGCCGAAGGTGGCCACGGCCCAGCCGACGGACAGAGCCAGCAGCATCACTCCGGCGCGTCGCATACCGCTCGCCAGCGGCCCGGGCGCCCGCGCCGCCACGGCCAGGCCCATCACCGCCACCGGATAGACCTGGTCCTCCTTCGCGCCCAGGGCCAGCAGCGCAGCGCCGAAGAGGATGACGGTGCGGCCCGTCAGCCCCGCCCAGCCTGCCACGAGGATGAGCGGCAGCGCGAGCGATTCGGTATGGAACGAGGCACGCGTGGCCTGCTGCGCGACTGACCAGAAGGGGATGGGCAGAGCCAGTGCCGCGGCCAACCAGGATGCCTCACGCGCGGGACGGAGCAGGGCGCGCAGGAAGAGGTACGCGGCCGGGGCCAGTGCCGCCAACGCTGCTGCCTGGAGTAGGCCGAGCAGGCGGGCGTCTGGCCACAGCGGCTGGAGGAGCGCCGGCACCGCGAGGAGTGGCGAGAAATGAAGGCCCAGGAACTCTCCTGGATTGAAGCTGGAGCGGAGGCCCTGGCCCTGACCCAAAGACCAGACCAGCTGCTGGAAATACGCCTGGTCGAAGGCACCGTTGGTGAGGCCCTCGGCTCGCCGGAGGCCCATCGCCGCGTGCCACGCGAAGGCCACGGCAGCGGTACCCACCACCAGGACGGCGGGTACCGCCTCAGCGATACTGGCCGCCGCGGGCAGGCGTGCTGTCGCGGCGCTGCTCGCGCGCCGGAGCTGGGACCGGCTCACCGACCGGGGCCATCGCGCGCCGTGTGCCATCACGCGGACCTGGCTCGTCGCTCGGCGGTGGTCAGGAGTGGCAGGCCACACCGCAGCAGTCGGTCTCGGGTCCCTATCGCAGCGCGCCGGATGGCCTCCTCGGCCGAGTAGCGCGGTGCCCAACCCAGCGCGCGCAGCGCCGCGGTATCCAGGTCGACGAGAGGCGTGTCACCCGGCCACCCGCCGCCGCGCGCCGCGCCTTCCAGGTAGACCCGCTCGACGGCCGTATCATCCAGGCCCAGGGCGTCGATGACGAGCTCCGCCACCCGAGCCACGGTCAACGTCCCTGAGGTGCCTACGTTCAGGACTGTCAGGGTCGCCGCCGGAGCCACGCTCTCAGCCAGCAGCATGGCGGCGACCACGTCATCCACCGCGACGTACGGCTTGGCTTGGCGCCCGTCGCCAAGCAGCTCCAGACAGCCCGGATCGCGCAGCAGCTTGACCACCAGATCGTGCACGAGGCCGTGATCCGAGTGCTCGCCCACGGTGTTCCCGAAGCGGAAGGCCAGCGCGCGCCAGCCATGCAGCGCGGCCGATCCCGCGATGAGCGACTCACCGGCCAACTTGGCTGCGGCGTACGGGGACTCGGGCAGGAGCGGCCCATACGACTCCGCCGTGGGAACGCTTGCGGGATAGCCATAGACGGTGCCGCTGGAGGCGAACATCAGGCGGCCGACATCCAGGCGGCGCATCGCTTCCAGGACGTTCCAGGTACCGACCACGTTGACCTGGAAGTCGCGCCATGGGTCCGTACGACCCAGGGCGATGTCCGTGTGCGCCGCGAGGTGAGCGACCAGCCCGTGGCCGGCCATGGCGGCCTCCAGCGCGGCCAAGTCGCGCACGTCGCCTCGCACGAACCGAAGCCGCGGGTGGGGGTCGGTCGTGGCGTCGGCTACCGCCTCGGTTTCCGCCAGTGCCGCTGACCGATGGCCGTCCGTGGCGGACAGGTCGTCGAAGATCGTGACGCGCAGCCCTCGAGCCAGCAGCGCAGCCACGAGCGTCGATCCGATGAAGCCCTCACCACCGGTCACGAATGCTCGGTCGCGCGTCAGCGCGTCCGTTACGGGCCCTTCGCGCATACCGCGTACTGATACCATCGATCCGCCTCGTGCTGGACCCGTGCCCACGGCTGGTGCTCCGTGAGCCGCGCGAAGTCGGCCGAGGTCATGACGCTCAAGTTCTCAGCCCGGCCAGGCCCCGCGGACAGGAAGCTGAGCAGGCTCGCTGCACCAGCCGTGAGACGCATCAGCTCTAGCGCCACGCCCGCCCGCACCGATGAGCGCGGTTCGGCGATGAAGGCCAGGCCGCCCGGCCGCAGCACGCGATGGATCTCGGACATCACCCGTTCGCGCTCAGGCAGGACGGTGAAGAGTCGTGAGACGATCACCGCGTCGACGGAGGCCTCTGGTCGGGGCAGGTCTCGGGCATCGCCGCGCTCGAAGCGGCAGCCCCTCAGACCGTGCGCCCGGGCCGCAGCTCGAGCTCGTCGCAACTGGGCCCCGGAGCTGTCGATACCGATTATGTGCAGGCTCTCGAAGCGTGCCGCGAGCCGCCGGGCGTAGTGGCCCGGACCGCACCCGACCTCCAGCACGGTGGTCCCCTGCGCGGGTCCCGCCGGTCCCCACAGCGATCTGCAGATCCGCTCGGTGTCATCGCGGAAGAGGTGCTCCCGGCACAGACCATAGATGGCCGGGTGGCGCTCGAACAGGGCGCCGTTGGGCTCCAGCGACGACGGCCGGTCCGTCCCTCCCAAGCGTAGTGCGCTCACGCTCGGACCATCGCGGTGAGCACGTGATGTCCCGTGGCGCCCTCGGGGACGACGGATCGCCCTCGGCTGGTCTGTACCATCCCTGCCTGGTCCGTGGCTCGAACGGCAAGCCGGAAGTCGCCCGTGCTCTGCGGCCTCCAGTCGTAGCTCCACAGTGCCCAGGTGAGCCGGCTGCCGGGATAATCGAGTCGAGCTGGTAGCCATGTCTGGCCGCCGTCGACGGTCACCTCCACGCTGGACACGCCCCGGTCGCCCCCGAAGGCCGTGCCGTGCAAGCGCACGGGCCGACCCACGGCCAGCGGCTGGCGCAGGTCCGGGCCGTCGAAGCGCGAGCGGGTGGGGATGGTGAAGTCCGGGCCCCAGCCCTGCTGCTCGTAGAAGCCCGCGACGTCGCCCGGCACCAGCTCGATACGGGTGATCCACTTGACGCTCTTCTCGCCGAAGAGTCCCGGGACCAGCAGGCGGACCGGGTAGCCGTGGCGGCGTGGCAGCGGCTCGCCGTTCATGTGGTAGGCCAGCATCGTGGTCGGCTCGAGCGCCTTCTCGATGGAGAAGCTGTCGCTGTAACCATCGACCGACCGGCAGAGCACCTCGATGGTCCCAGGACGTACCCCGGCCGGCTCGATGACGTCGCGCAGCGGCACACCACGCCAGATAGCGTTGCTCATCAGACCGCCGGAGATGGTGTTGCTGATGCACATCAGCGTCTGTTCCTGATCGACTGGCGGCAGGGCCATCAGGTCCGACATCGAGTAGGTCGTGGGGTTCGTCACGGTGCCGTCGACCGTCAGGCTCCACAGCTCCGCGTTGACGTCCGGGTCGATGACGTTCTTGGTCACGACGTAGAAGCGGTCGTTGGGTGTGATCGGTTCGATGTCCGGTCCACGTACCTGGAGCCCGTCATATGCGAAGGTGGCGTCGTCGGACAGTCGGCGCAGCAGGCCGCCGCTGAGCGCCAGGAGGCCAACGGCCAGGCCGCCCACCAAGAGGCTGCGCCGGGCGACCTGGGCGACCCCCGCTCCGGGATCGGCGCGCTGCGCGCCGGCTGGTCCGGTGGTGGGCCTGGGCACGAGCCACCGCAGAAGGACCGCCAGGGCGCCACCGAAGATGCCGAAGGAGAGGAGAAGCGTGAGGATGGTGGCGATCATGGCCGGTGCTGGTGCCAGGCCGGCGAAGTTGGTGGGCAGGACCGGCCACAGGACGAGGAGGGCGGCGATCCAGAGGAAGCCTACGAAGCCGATGAGGAAGCGTGCCTCCAGCCGGCGATACCACGGCTCAGGCGCCGGACGCTGCGCCGAGCGGCCACGAAGCCAGCCGTAGACGGCGCCGCCGAGCGCTCCGGTCGCGAGCTGCCCCAGCAGCACCGATGCCACGCCCAGCTGTTTGAGCTCGTCGTAGCCGCCCGCCCAGGAGATGAGGCCTCCGAAGTCGCGAACTGGGATAAGGGGGGCGAATCGATCTCCGACCAGCTCAGCTGCGGTCGGCAGACCGAATGCCGAGCGAAGGAGGAGCATGACAGTGGTCATCAGCAGGGCTGCCACGACGCCCGCCGTCAGACCAGTCAGCACGTCGACCGCCGTGCCCCGGCGCCCTGTCGCTCTCATCCGCATTGGTGGGTCTGCGCCGAGCGCATCGGGATGTTCGTTGACTTGCCCTCGCAAAAAATCGTAGGTGTCCCCCGGGAGCGCGATGTTACTCCGGCGATGGCGCCCTCTCGTGAGCGACCGGAGACCTGCTCGTTAACGCGAGCGGAACGATTCATGAGAGTCCGCTCGCCGACGAACGCACAGCGGGGAGCTGGAAGCAGACGCGCGCTCCCGGTCCCGGCTCGATCCAGATACGCCCCTCGTGTGCCTCGACCAAGCGCTTCGCGATGGTGAGCCCGAGACCGGTTCCCCCAGCGGTCCGGCCGTCCGGGTCGCTCATGCGCGTGTAGCCATCGAACGCCTGGTCGCGCAGCTCGGCCGGAAACCCCGGTCCCTGGTCCACCACCCGAACGAACGGCCCACCTTCGTCGCGCACCTCCACGACCACCTCGGACCCGTGAGGCGTATGTCGGATGGCGTTGTCAAGGAGATTGCGCAGGCTCCGTGAGAGCTCCGCGGGACCGCCGGACGTATAGACATGCCCGCTCGTATGAAGCCGGATCTGCACGTCCTTGAGACGTGCCACCGGCGAGAGTGCCTCGATCGCCTCATCGGTCAGCTCGGACATATCGACGGTGACCCTGCGGAACTGGAGTGCCCCACCCTCGATGCGCGCCAGGAGGAAGAGATCGTCCACCAAGCCGGTCAGGGCATCCAGGTCATGGCGCATCGCGGCGTAGTACCGGTCCGGCTCGGGCGCCAGCCCGTCCTCCAGTGCTTCGGCAGCGGCTCGCAACGCGGCCAGCGGCGTCCGAAGGTCATGGCCCACGGCTGCCAGGAACGCCTGGCGCGACGTCTGGGCGTCCGCGCGCCCACGCTCCATCGCCTGAAGCTCCACGGCCATCCGGTCGATCACACGGCCTGCTTCACCGATCTCGTCGAGGCGGCCGAGCTCCGCCCGCGCTGCGTAATCGCCGCGTGCGATGGTGCGAGCGGCCGCGCCAAGGCGCTGAAGGTCGTGACTGAGGGACCGCGCCAGGCTGAACTCCAGGATCACGCCAAGCGACGCTCCGAACAGGAAGATGATGACCAGGACGCCCAGCTGGAGTGGCTCCAACATCACCGCCGCGCTGGACGCCGTGATGGCGACGCCGGTGATGAGCATCGCGGTGACGCCCGCCGCAAGGACCGTGCGGCGCAGGGACCTAGAGTGAGCACTCATCCGGGGGAGGACCAGGACGCCGATGGTGGAGGCAGCAGCCAGTCCTAGGACGACGATCCCGAGCGGGCCCGTCGCCGAGGCACCGGATCCGCCCACGGTCTGAAGCGCCACCAACGTGAAGAGCCCGACGACCAGCGGCGCTGCCGCAAGCGTCAGGGCTCGAAGCGGTACCCGACGCCCCATACGGTCGTGATCCATCGCGGATGCATCGGGTCAGCCTCGATCTTGTTGCGCAGCCTCCGGACGTGCACGGTGATCGTCGATAGGTCCTGGAACTCGGCGGGCGCTTCCCACACGCGTTCCAGGATCTGCGATCGCGAGAAGACCTGCCGGGGAGACGCTGCCAGGAACGCCAGCAGATCGAACTCACGCGGGCGCATCTGGACGAGATCTCCGGCGACGAAGACATCTCTGGCGGCGGTGTCGATCACCAGCCCGTCGAAGGCCAACCGTTCCGAGGAGGGACGGACGCGGCTGCGACGCAGGACGGAGCGCACTCGGGCGGCAAGCTCCCTGGGGGAGAACGGCTTGACTACGTAATCGTCGGCTCCCAGCTCCAGCCCGACCACGCGATCGGTCTCGTCGGAGCGCGCGGTCAGCAGGATGACGGGCGTCTCACCACCCCGTCGGATCTCGCGCAGGATCTCCAGGCCGGTCGTGCCAGGGATCATGATGTCCAGTACCACCAGATCGGGATGTCGCTTCAGCGCGTCGAGCGCCTGGACGCCGTCGGAGGCTTGCTCGACGGTCAGCCCGTCACGCTCCAGATATCGTGCGACGACTTCCCGGACCGTCGGCTCGTCATCGACCACCAGAACGCGCCGCGGCGCATCGCCGTTCTGACGTTCCAGCGGCTCCGAAGGCTTGGGGCGCTCCATCAGGTCAGCTTACGCCGCGGATGCGCGGATAAGGTGGCCGCAGGCTTCCACTGCGAGGAACGGATCATGAACTCCTGGGACGATGCGTTCGCTTGATGTCCCATCCCGGCTCAACTCGTTCGACGGACCGATCGATGCCTCCCGCTGCGTCTGTCAGCCGCCGGCATCGAGCTGGGCGCTCCCTGAGGCGACCCTAGGGGTGGGGGATCCGTGGCGACCCGGGCAGCGGATCGCTGCTGCCGCTCAGGCCCACGACGAGGTCCCAGAGGCGCCGCCGGTCCTGCGCGGACAGCCGGGTCGACCGGATCCGGTCGAAGGGTCGCGGGCGACGGTCGAGGTAGAGCTGCCCGCTTCGCCCCTCGGCTCCGGCGTCCGCCCCAAGCCACACGATGGTGTCGGCGCCCTCGCGGGGAGTCCGCAGAAGAGGGCCCATGACTCGGTGGAAACCGGGCAGCATCTTGGCCAGCCCGGGTGTATCCGCCCAGCCCGGGTGCATCGCATCGACCGTCACGTCCGAGCCCGCGGCGGCCAGCCGGCGCGACCACTCCCGCACGAGCGCCGTCTGGGCACGTTTCGCTCGCGCGTAGGCCCGCGGTCCGGAGAAAGGCTCGGCCGTGTACTGGAGGTCGTCGAGCGGCAGTGCCTGCGTGTACATGCCACCGGATGTGACCGCCACGACCCTCGCGTCGCCGGTGCTCTCCAGAAGAGGGCGCAGGCCGCTGAGAAGGACGAAGGGACCCACGACCATCGTGGCGAAGGTGGCCTCGATGCCATCCTCGCTCTCCCGGCGGTCCGGGAAGATGGCGCCCGCGTTGTCGATGAGGATGTCGAGCCGCGACTCGGACTCGAGCACCGCGGCGACTCCCGCCCGGACCGAGGCGAGGGACGACATGTCAGCGACCACGATGGGGAAACGATCCTCGCCGTGGGCCGCCTTCAGCTCGTCCCGCACCCGCAGCAGGTCGTCCTCGCTGCGACTCATCAGGATCACTCGCGCACCGAGGGCGGCGAAGGCATCGGCCGTGACTCGCCCCAGACCTGAGGTCGGACCGGTGACCAGGGCCGTCTTCCCCGCAAGGGACCGATCCGGCGGCGCGGTCCAGCCGAATAAGCGACGACGGACCTGATAGCCGACTCGGGAGAAGCTCCCGATGACGGTCAGCTCCAGCACTCCGTCGATAAGCGATCTGATATCCATGGCCGTCACTTCGTGCGCGGCCCTGGGACGGATGACCCACCCAGAGATGGAGCAGACATGACCAGGCTACGTGAACGCATCGAGACGACCCTGCCCATCGAGCGGACCTTCGACTTCATCGCCGACTTCGCCCATGCGAGCAGCTGGGATCCTGGCGTGGCGACCTCCGAGCGGATCGACGCGGGGCCCCTCGGCGTCGGTGCCTGCTACCGCCTGGGCGTGCGGATGCGCGGCCGCGTAGCCCCCATGGAGTACCGCATCACGACTTGGGAGCCGCCCACGCGGGTGGTCCTGACCGGCGAGGGTTCCAACGTCTCGGCCGTCGACGAGATCCTGTTCCGCGAGACGGCGAATGGCACAGCCATCGACTACACGGCGGACATCCGGCTGGGCGGCTGGCTGCGCCTGTTCCAGCCCTTCGCTGGCGGCGCCTTCAGGAAGGTCGCCAAGGACGCCCTGGGCGGGATGCAGCGAGCGCTCGACGAGCGCGCGACGGCCGCAGAAGGGTGAGGATCGCGGTCGTCGGTGCAGGCGTCAGCGGGCTGACAGCTGCCTATGCCCTTGGCCAGGAGGGACACGACGTCGCATTGTTCGAGGCTGCTTCGAGCCCCGGCGGACACGTCGCCACGGTGACCGTCGACACGCCCACAGGACCGCTTCACGTGGACACCGGATTCATCGTCTATAACGAGCTGACCTACCCGCGGCTGGTGGCCCTCTTCGCGGACCTGGAGGTCGAGACGCAGCCAAGTGACATGTCGCTGTCGTCCAGCTGCGGCGCCTGCGATGTGCAGTTCGGGACGCGCGGCGCCCGCGGCCTCCTCGCCCAGCGGCGCCTTGTCGCTCGCCCCTCGCACCTGCGCATGTTCCAGGACATCCTGCGTTTCTACCGCGAGGCGCGGGCCATCCTGGACGGTCCAGTGCCGAGCGGCATGACGCTCGGCCGTTACCTCTCGGAGCGTGGCTTCGGGGCGGCGTTCCGTGACCATTTCCTCATCCCTATCACCGCCGCCGTATGGTCCACGGCCCCCGGTCGCAGCCTGGACTACCCGCTCGACTATCTGCTGCGCTTCCTGGACAACCACGGGCTCATCGGCATCGGGCGGTCCCTCCCGTGGCGGACCGTGACGGGCGGCTCCCACGACTACGTCGACCGCCTCATAGCCACGCTCCCGATGGGGTCCGTCCGGTCGGGCGATGCGGTGAGCGCCGTGACTCGGGACGCCCGCGGCGCGTCGGTCCGCACTGTCGGCGGGGTTCACGAACGCTTTGACGCCGTGGTCATGGCCACGCACGCGGACGATGCAGCGACCCTTCTTGGCGATGCGGACGCGGCGGAACGGAGTGCCCTGGCTGGGTTCGAGTACAACCGTAACCTGGTCGTGCTGCACACCGATCCGTGGGTCATGCCTGCCCGCCGCGACGCGTGGTCATCGTGGAACGTCCACCAGGACACCTGCCGCCCGCCCGGTGCTGCCGTGACCATGACCTATCACATGAACCGTCTCCAGTCACTGCCCGGCAAGACGCAATATTTCGTGTCGGTCAACCCGGGAGACCGCGTGCGCGACGACCGGGTCATCCTCGCTCGCGAGTTCAGCCATCCTCTCTACACATTCGAGTCGCTTGCGTCGCAGGCGGCCATCCAAAGGCTGCAGGGGCACCGCGCCACGTTCTACGCAGGGGCCCACCTGGGCTATGGCTTCCATGAGGATGGTTGTCGCTCGGGTTTCGAGGCAGCCGAGCGGATAGGCCGCGGTGAGGAAGTCGCCGCGTGAGGTCGCACCTGCTGGAGGGCGTGGTGCGCCATCGCCGTGCTCAGCCCGTGACGTACAGCCTGGAACACGGCGTGTACTACTTCGCGCTCGACCTCTCGGAACTCGACGAGGTCGCTGGACGGCTGCGCCTCGTCGGTCGAGACCGACGGAACGTCCTGGAGTTCCGGGACAGCGACCACTGGACGCCGCCGGCAAGGGACCTTCGGGCGACCGTCCTGCAGCATCTGCGTGATGACGGCGTGGACCCGACTGGCTGGCAGATCACCCTGGTCACGAACCTGCGCGTCGTGGGGTATGTCTTCAACCCCGCCAGCTTCTACCTGTGTCGCGACGCGTCGGGGGATCTACGTGTCGTCGTGGTCGAGGTGCACAACACCCACCTCGCCCGCCATCTGTATACGCTTCGCCCCAGTCGTGAGAGTTCACACTTCGTGGCCTCCATGGAGAAGGCCTTCTATGTCTCGCCGTTCATCGACATGGACGGTCACTACACGGTCCATGTCCGCGACGACCCGGGCCGCCTGCGTATCGCCATCGACGAGCGACAGGGCGACACGCCCGTTCTCGCCACGAGCCTGACCCTGGAGCGGCGGCAGCTGACCGATCGCTCCTTGCTGCGGATGCTTCTGCGCTACCCGCTAGTGACCTTGACCACGATCGGCCTCATCCACTGGCACGCCCTGCGGCTGTGGCGTCGCGGCATCCCGTTCCAACGGTACGGCGCGCGATGAACGTCAGAGCGTCGGCAGGCTGGGCGTCCGGCCTGTCGGGTCGGACCGTCACATCGATCGCTGAGCGCGTGGGACTGGCGGCCCTGTCCCGCATCGAGGTGGGCTGTCTGAGCGTGGTCCTGCCGGATGGCCGGCGGCGCCTCTTCGGCGATCCGTCCTCGGAGCGCCAGGGCGAGATTCACCTCCATGACGAGGGGGCTGCGGTGCGCATCCTCCTTCACGGGGAGGTCGGCGCCGGCGAAGGGTACATGGAGGGATGGTGGTCGTCGCCGGACCTGGAGGGGCTCATCAAGCTGGCCGCGCTCAATCGATCAGCGCTCGCCTTGGGCAAGCACTGGTGGCAGGTACCGCTGAAGATCCCGCGCAAGCTCCTCCATCGGTCGCGACGGAACACGAGGGACCAGGCACGCAGGAACATCTCGGCTCACTACGATCTGGGCAACGAGTTCTATCGATGCTTCCTGGATGAGAGCATGACCTACTCGTCGGCCGTATTCGAGTCGCCCGGAGAGTCCCTGGCGACCGCTCAGTGGAACAAGTACCGCCGCATCGCCAAGGGTGCCGACCTCGCCGCGGGCATGCACGTCCTGGAGGTCGGGTCCGGGTGGGGCGGTTTCGCGCTCTACGCGGCTGGGGAAGTCGGTTGCCGCGTGACCGCCATCACCATCTCCACGGAGCAACACCGACTGGCCAGCGCGCGCGTCCGAGAAGCCGGGCTTGCGCACCTCGTCGACATCCAGCTGCGTGACTACCGCGACATCGAGGGCACCTACGACGCCATCGTCTCGATCGAGATGCTGGAGGCTGTCGGCGCCGAGTACCACACCACCTACTTTGAGGCCATCGACCGCGCGCTGCGACCGGGCGGCAAGCTCAGCCTCCAGGTCATCACCTTCCCGGACGTCGCCTACGAGGAGCAGTTGCGGGGCGTCAACTGGATCCAGACGCACATCTTCCCTGGCGGCCTGTGTCCGTCCCTGGCGGTCATCGAGCGCTCGCTCCACGGCACGCGCCTGCTCGTCCGTGAGGCAGTGGACATCGGACCAAGCTACGCGCTGACGCTGCGCGCCTGGCGGACGCGATTCCTCGAGAACCGTGACGCCGTTCGCGCTCATGGTTTCGACGAACGCTTCATCCGGATGTGGGAGTACTACCTGGCCTACTGCGAGGCGGGCTTCGCGACCGGTCTCGTGCAGAACCATCAGATCGTCCTGGAGAAGGGGCGCGGCACCGGCCCCTGAGGGTGGCGTCCGGTCGGGGCATCGAGAACCTCAGGACCGAGCACCGCACCTTCCGGCCGCATCCAGGACGCCCAGCGCGGGTGCTGCGTGATAGGCTCGCGCTGCCCTGTGGCGCTCCCGGACCTTCGCAACGAGGGACCACGCATGGATCCGATCGATCCTCGCGTAAGACGCATCGTCTCGGAAGCTCTCGACGACCCCGACACGTTCTGGGCGCGCGCCGCCCGAGAGCTTCATTGGACCCGCACATGGGATGACGTATTCGTCAGCGACCCACCGTCGTTCCGTTGGTTCTCGGGTGGCCGCACCAACCTCTGCTACAACGCCCTCGACCGTCACGTCGAGGCGGGTCGGGGTGGCCACGCAGCCCTGGTGGCCATCGACGAGCGGGGGTCCCAGCGTGTCTACACCTACGCGCAACTGCTCCATCTCGTCGAGCGTGCCGCGGCCGGTCTCCGAAAACTGGGTGTCGCACGCGGCGACCGTGTGACGATCTACATGCCGACGTGTGCGGAGGCGATCATAGGGATGCTCGCCGCCCTCCGTATCGGGGCGGTCCACTCTGTGGTGTTTGCCGGCTTCGGCGCGGGCGCCCTCCGAGACCGTATCGCGGCCAGCGGGTCAAGGGTCCTTCTGACGGCCGACCTCACGTACCGCAAGGGTCGAAACGTGGCGCTGACCGGGATCGTGGAAGAGGCGCTGAGCGACCCGGACAGCCCCATCGCGTCGGTCGTCGTCCTCGCCCGATCGTCTCAGGTCGAGGCGGGAACGAGGGTGACCCGCGTCTCGTGGGATGCGTTCATGGAGAGCGGCGTCGACAGGGACAGCACCGTCGAGTGGATGGAAGCGAACGAGCCGGCGTTCCTTCTGGCCACATCCGGGACCACGGCCACGCCAAAGCTGGCCGTCCACACGCATGGCGGCTACGCGGTGTGGGTGCACTCCCAGGGGCGCTGGTGCTTCGGACTCGAGGGCCGCGATGTGTGGTGGTCGACGTCAGACATCGGCTGGATCGTCGGCCACAGCTACATCGTCTACGGGCCCTTGATGGCGGGCTGCACGACCATCGCCTACGAAGGTGCCATCGACCATCCGGATGCGAGCGCTCCGTGGGGCATCGTGGAGGCCTTCCACGTGACCGGGTTGTTCACGTCACCCACTGCGGTGCGTCTGCTGATGCGGACCGGCACGGAGCCTGTCGCGCGTCACGACGTCCGCTCGCTGGAGCGCATCTTCTGTGCCGGGGAGGTGCTCAACGCGCCTGCCTGGGAATGGCTCCAGCGACGTGCCTTTCGAGACCGGGTCCCGGTGATCGACCACATGTGGCAGACCGAGACCGGCGGCCCGATCTTCGGAAATCCCTATGGCATCTCGCTGCTGCCCATCAAGCCTGGGTCCGCCACCATCGCGCTGCCCGGCGTCTCCGCCGAGGTCGTGACCCCCGAAGGCGAGCGGTGCGGCCCTGGCGAGAAGGGGATCATGGTCCTCACGCGGCCGTTCCCGGGGCTCATCGCGTCGCTCTGGGAGGACCCCGGACGCTACGAGCGCGACTACTGGGGTCGCCTGCCGGGCCGCTACTGGACCGGCGATGCTGCGCAGATCGACCAGGACGGGTACGTGTGGTTCGCTGGGCGCGCCGACGAGATCATCAAGATAGCCGGTCACCGTCTCGGGACCATCGAGGTGGAGACCGCTTTGATGAAACACCCCGCCGTGGCGGAGGCGGGCGTGACCGGCCGGCCGGACGAGCTCCGCGGGGAGTCGATCGCCGCCTTCGTCCTGCTGAAGCAGGGAGAGCTGCCATCCGACGAATTGCGAACGAGCATCATCGAGGCGGCACGCCGCGAGCTTGGTCCGGTGTTCGTGATCGGTGACCTATATTTCGTGGCCATGCTGCCCAAGACGCGCAGCGGCAAGATCATGCGTCGCGTCCTGAAGGCGGTGGTCCTCGACCAGGATCCAGGCGACGTCACCACCATCGAAGACGAGGGGTCGGTCGAGGAAGCCCGGCAGGCATGGGCCGAGATGCGCCGCGAAGCGGGAGCCTCGCCGCGCCCGGGTGCCTCGACGTGAGTACAGCGGCGAGACCACAGGCCATGCCCGACCCGGAGGCGATCGTCTTCGATCTCTACGGGACCCTTCTGGACGTCTCGGCACTGGCCGGCCACGTCCGTGCCGAGGTCGCTCCGGTGGACGCTGATGCATTCGTGGCGCTCTGGCGGCGCAAGCAGCTCGAATATAGCTGGCTGCATACCTTGATGGATCGCTACGTCGACCTCTGGCAGGTGACGCAGGCTGCACTCCGCCACACCGCCCGACATTTCGACGTCAGCCTGGACCCGACGGTCGAACCGCGTCTCATGGAGGGTTGGCTGCGGCTGCCGCCCTTCGATGAGGTAGCCACAGCGCTGACGTATCTGGCTCGGAGGCCCCTCGCCATCCTCTCGAATGGCTCGTCCTGGATGCTCGAGGCAGGACTCCCGATCGATCTTCGCGCGCGGTTCAGAGAGGTCCTCTCGGTCGATCTGGTGAAGGCGTTCAAGCCCACGCCCCGCGCGTACCGCCTCGCGGCCGAGCGCCTCGCCTTGCCGCCGGACCGCATCCTGTTCGTCTCGGCGAACCAGTGGGATATCGCAGGGGCAGCCGCCTTCGGGCTCCGCGTCGCGTGGCTGGACCGGAGGGGTGCCGTCCGCGAGGAGTTGCCCGGGGAGCCACATGTCCTCGCGCCGGACCTCACCGCACTGGCACGCGCACTGGACGTGGCATCCGCTTGATCAGCGCGCCAGAAAGGTTGCGAAAGTGGCCAGCCGGTCGTCGACGGTCGGCGTAGGATGCGCGGAAGTCCTCGTGACGAGACGTGGACGAGAGGTGTCCCTCGGATCGAGCGGCCTCCGATGCGCCGTGGCTAGCCCGATCCTACCCGGCGCGCGGGTCGGCGGTAGCTGAACGGAGGAGACCAATGGCGAGTTCGAATGCCGCGGCATTGAAGACGTACGACTACAAGATCCCCTTCGTCATCGGGGCGTCCGCGGCCGGCACCACGATCGAGTGGTACGACTTCTACCTCTATGGCGTGCTGGCTGCGTTCTTCTCTACTCAGTTCTTTCCCCCCGGCGACCCGACCGGCCAGCTCCTGTCGTCGCTGGCCGCGTTCGGCGCGGGCTTCGCAGTGCGCCCCTTCGGCGCGGCCGTCTTCGGCCGTATCGGTGACATCATCGGCCGGAAATTCACCTTCCTCTTGACGATCACGCTGATGGGTATCTCCACCGCCGGGGTCGGGCTTCTCCCGACCTATGCGCAGATCGGCGTGCTGGCGCCGATCATCCTGGTGGCGCTGCGGCTCCTCCAGGGGCTGGCGCTCGGCGGTGAATACGGCGGAGCGGCCATCTACGTCGCCGAGCACTCGCCGGATGACAAGCGCGGCGCGTATACCAGCTGGATCCAGACGACCGCGACGGTCGGACTCCTGATGGCGCTGGTGGCCATCCTGTTCTTCCGCTCCATCATGAGCCCCGAGGACTTCACGAGCTTCGGCTGGCGCATCCCGTTCCTCCTGTCGGGCATCCTCGTCGTGCTCGCCCTCTATGTCCGCCTGCGCCTGCAGGAAACCCCGCTCTTCACGCGGCTGAAGGACGCCGGAAAGTCGTCGACGTCCCCGTGGCGCGACAGCTTCGGCAACGCCGCCAATCGCCGGCTCATCCTGCTGGCGCTGCTGGGGATGACCGCCGGCCAGGCGGTGGTCTGGTACCAGGGCCAATTCCAGGCGCTCTTCTTCCTCCAGAACACCCTGCAGATCAACTATGTGACGACCTACCTCATCGTGGGAGTGGCCATAGTGCTGGCCACTCCCTTCTTCCTCGTGTTCGGGCGCCTGTCGGACCGCGTCGGGCGCAAGAGGATCATCCTGGGCGGCTGCCTCTTGGCCGCTATCACGTACGTGCCCATCTACATGCTGATGCAGCAGTTCGCCGGGCCGGGAACCCCGGGCACCAGCGCGACGGGTGCGGCCATCACCTTGCATCTGACGCCCAATGTCCCTGCACTGATCGCTCTCGTGTGGCTACAGATCTTTTACGTCACGATGGTCTACGGCCCGATCGCCGCGTTCCTCGTGGAGTACTTCCCGGCTCGCATCCGGTATACGTCGCTCTCGATCCCGTACCACATCGGTAACGGTTGGTTCGGCGGCTTCCTGCCGTTGATAGCCGCGTCCCTTGCGGTCGCGACCGGGAACCCTCTCGCCGGGCTCGCCTACCCGATCATCGTCGCCCTCATCACCGTCGTCATCGGCGGACTATTCATCCGCGAGACTAAGAACGTCCGGATCTGGGATGAAGTAGGTGGCCACCGGACGCCCGCTCAGGACCGCGAGGCAGCGGCTGCCGCGGCGGGTGGCGGCCTGGCCGGCTGAAAGGAGAGCTCGTGACGGACCCGCAGCCGGACGGCACTGGGTCAGGCCCCGGGAAGCTCAGAGCCGAGCACCTGAGCTTCCCGCCAGACCCAGCATTCACGGCGCAGGCCAACGCCACGCGCTCGCTCTACGAAGAAGCGGAAGCGGATCCGCTGGCCTTCTGGGAGCGGCGCGCCCGGGAGAAGCTCTCTTGGGAGCGCCCCTTCGAGACCGTGCTGGAGTGGGAGCCGCCCTTCGCCAAGTGGTTCCTGGGCGGGCAGCTCAACGTGGCCTACAACTGCGTGGACCGACACGTGGAGAACGGCCTGGGCGACAAGGTCGCCTACCACTGGATCGGCGAGCCGGGCGACCGCCGCACGCTGACCTTCGCCGACCTACAGCGTGAGGTGAGCAAGGCCGCCAACGCCCTGCTGGAGCTGGGCGTGAGGACCGGCGATCGTGTCGCCATCTACATGCCCATGATCCCGGAGCTGCCCATCGCCATGCTCGCCTGCGCTAGGCTGGGCGCCGCGCACACGGTGGTCTTCGGCGGTTTCTCCGCCGAGGCGCTGAGTGGCCGCATCCAGGACGCTCAGGCCAAGGTCGTCATCACGGCCGACGGTGGCTGGCGTCGTGGCAAGGCGGTCGATCTCAAGAGCGCTGCCGATGAGGCGGCCAGCGCCTGCCCGACGGTGGAGCGGATGCTGGTAGTGCGGCGCATCGGGGATGCGGCTGCGACTGGCGATGCGGCTGCGACCGGCGATGCGCCGGCGCCTGCCGCCATGGAGCCCGGTCGCGACGTCTGGTGGCACGACATCGTGGAGCGCCAGTCCGCTGACTGCCCGCCGGTCCCCGTGGACTCGGAGCAGTTGCTCTACCTGCTCTACACGTCGGGGACCACGGCCAAGCCCAAGGGCATCGTCCATACCTCGGCGGGCTACCTGTTGGGCACCAGCGTGACCCACGAGCTGATCTTCGACATCAAGCCGGACGACGTGTATTGGTGCGCGGCAGACATCGGCTGGGTCACCGGCCATTCCTACATCGTCTACGGTCCGCTGGCCAATGCCACCACCGGAGTGCTCTACGAAGGCGCGCCCGATACGCCCGGCTGGGATCGCTGGTGGCAGATCGTCGAGGAGCTCAAGGTAACGGTCCTGTACACGGCACCAACCGCGATCCGGGCATTCATGAAACAGGGTGAGGCGCTCCTTGCGCAGCACGATCTCTCGAGCTTGCGGCTGTTGGGCAGCGTCGGAGAGCCGATCAACCCGGAGGCCTGGCTCTGGTACCACGTCAACATCGGCGGTGAGCGCTGTCCCATCGTGGACACGTGGTGGCAGACGGAGACCGGCATGATCATGATCTCGCCGCTGCCCGGCGTGACCACCACCAAGCCCGGCAGCGCCACCTTCTCGTTCCCGGGCGTGGCCGCTGACGTGGTCGACAACGACGGCAAGAGCGTCCCGTTGGGGGAGGACGGCTATCTCGTGCTGAAGGAGCCATGGCCGGCCATGCTGCGAGGGATCTACGGCGACCCGGAGCGCTACCGCGCCACGTATTGGAGCCGCTTCCCGGGCATGTACTTCGCCGGCGATGGCGCCAAGCGAGACGCCGAGGGTTACTACTGGCTTCTGGGCCGCGTGGATGACGTGATGAACGTGGCGGGCCATCGCATCAGCACCATCGAGGTCGAGTCCGCGCTGGTGGGCCACCATTCCGTGGCGGAGGCCGCGGTGGTGGGCAAGAATGACCCCGTCACCGGCCAGGCGATCTTCGCGTTCGTCACCACCAAGGTCGGCATCGACTCGGCCGACGCCCTGGGCCAGGAGCTGCGCGAGCACGTCTCGCGGGTCATCGGGTCGATCGCGCGTCCGCGCTATC
>JBBSMF010000003.1:0-17702 GCA_038233295.1 Candidatus Limnocylindrales bacterium
CGGGGAGTCCCTGCTGCGGCGGGTCATCGCGAGCTACCCCGATGCTGCCCGACGTATCAACGGGCTGCGGATGATCGCCGTGGCCGGTCCACGGATCGACCCCTCGACGCTGGCCGCGCCCGACGGCGTAGAGATCCGCGCCTTCGTGCCGTCGCTCTACCGCCACTTGGTGGCCTGTGATCTCGCCGTGGTCCAGGGCGGGCTGACGACGACCATGGAGCTCGCGGCGGCCCGGCGGCCGTTCCTGTACTTCCCGCTGCGCGACCACTTCGAGCAGAACCGCCACGTCCGTCATCGGCTGGAGCGATACGGCGCCGGGCGCTGCATGGACTACGCGAGCTCGACCCCGGAGGTGATCGCCGAGGCGGTCGCTGCCGAGCTGGATCGGCCCATCGACTACCGATCCGTCGAGACGGACGGGGCCGCCCGCGCCGCGGCGCTGATCGCGCCGCTCATATAGGTCGGCGAGCGGGCCATCACCTCAAGCCGGACGCACGGAAAGGCCCAAAGGAACCGCCTGGCCCGATGATCGTGGCCGCGAGAGCAAGCTCCCGTACCGGCGATCCTCGATCCTGATGGCCCCTCCGGGCTGAGACCAAGATAGCCGACTGGCGGCGCCTGGAGCAAGGTGACTTATCCACGGAAGTGCGCCGGATCCGGCTCTTGTCCACGGTCCGTCCCGACGGTCGTCCACATGCTCATGCGCAGGCCGTCCGGTCGTAGACGCGTGCGGACTTCTCCATCGGCCAGCCCGCCGACTCGCCGGGCCGGACCTCCGAGGCGCCGGTAGTATCCCCGGGAGCAAAGACGCCGGCACAGGGCCACCGCCTCGCGTGGGATGGGGACGCCCGATGCGAGCAAGCACACGAAGGGACGGCCGATGCACCAGGTCGACTGCGGGCAGCCCCGGTGGTCCTCGCGCGACGGCTCGGACGTGATCGGCCGCGGCCGGTGAGCCTCGCCCTCATCGCGTTCCTGGTCTCGATCGGGGCGGGCGGGTTCGGCGCCCTGGTGGGCATCGGCGGCGGGCTCATCATCGTGCCCGTCCTGACGGTCCTGCTGGGCGTGCCCATCAAGACTGCCATCGCGGCCAGCCTCATCGGGGTCATCGCCACCTCCATGAGTGCCAGTGCCCACTACCTGGGCAGTGGTATCGCCGACCGGCGACTGGGGCTGCTCCTCCTCTTGGCCACGGCCGCCGGTGGCGTCACCGGCGGGCTGTTGGGCGGCCTCATCGACGGACGTGCCCTGGCGCTCCTCTTCGGCACTCTGCTCGTCTTCGTGGCCGTCCAGATGATCCGCCAGCGGGCCGCTCCGCAAGTGTCCATACCGCACGACGACCCCGTGGACGGCGGCTTCGTATCCAGCTACATCGAGCCTTCAGATGGCCGCGAGGTCCGCTATCGCGCGCGACGGATGGAGGCCGGTGCCGCCGTATCGTTCGCGGCTGGCAACGTCTCGGGGCTGTTGGGCGTTGGTGGCGGCGTGATCAACGTGCCGACCATGAACCTGGCCATGGGCGTGCCGATCCGGGTGGCCACGGCCACGAGCACGTTCATGCTGGGTCCCACGGCCGCGGCCAGCGCGCTGCTGTACTTCTCCGCCGGTGCCCTCGATCCCGTGCTGGCCGGCCCGGTGGCGCTGGGCGTCTTCATCGGCGCGCGGATCGGCGCGCGGGTCTCGTCGCGGGTCTCACAGAGCGCGCTCCAGCTCGCGTTCATCGCCGTGGCGCTGATCTTCGCGGTGCAGATGTTCTTCCGAGCCTTTACGGGATGAGCACGGCGCAGCGGAGCGTGGGCACGCGGGCGACGTCTGCCGTGCTCACCGGCGGCTCGCTGGTCAGCGCCTTCTGCTTCACGGTGGCTATCGCGCTGGAGATCCTGGGCCGTCCTGCCACGGCACCGAGCGGGCTTGACATCGCAGCCGTCATCGGCTCCATGACCGTGCCCGAGCCTTGGGGCTGGTCGACCCTCGGCGTGGTCGTGGTCATGCTCACTCCGGCCGTCGCCTTGATCGCCACCGTGGTGGAGTACCGCGGCCACCGGGAGGCGTGGCTGGCACTCGGAGTGCTGGGGATCCTGGCGGTCAGCCTGGGAGTGGCACTACTGCGCTAAAAAGCTGCACGGCCCGGGGAGGGGGCCCAGGCCGTGCAAGAGATGCGCTCGACATCCCGTCACCAGACGTCGTGCATCGGAGATATCGGTTTCGATGCGACAGGCGAGGGTCGCGCTGTCGTGGTGGAGACTGTAGCGACGAGTCGGGGCTGCCTCCATCTCACGGACTCGGCGTTCCTTGCAGGAACGTATCGGGACAGGCGATCCGCTCGCGAACCGCTCGCCGGTCGATGGCGACCCCTACGTCGGCTCGCCCAGGACGGCCCGCTCGGCCAGACCCAGGGGCAGCCGTCCGCTGGCGGCCAACCGATCGTGGAACTCGCGCATCACGCCGACCTCGACCTCGGCTGGCGGGACATCAGCCAGCCCGCGTTCGGCGAGGTATCGCTCGCGGATGCGCAGGATCTCCAGGCAGCCGGTCAGGTAAGCGGAGGCCTGTGTCGGCCACCAGCAGTAGCGCCCGACCTCCGCCCGCGCGGTCGGCTCGGGAAGGGGGGTCTTGGCCATCATGAAGGCGACGCCTTCCTCGTAGTCCATGTCACCCAGGTGCAGGCTGGTGTCGACCACGATGCGCGCGGCGCGAAAGAGCGTGGCCTCCAGGTGCTGAAGCTCCTGGATGGGATCGGTGAAGAAGCCGCGCTCACGCATGACGCGCTCGGCGTAGAGCGCCCAGCCCTCGCTGAAGTAGGGCGTGCCCAGCACGAGCCGGATGCGCGAGGCGTGGATCTTGCTCCAGGTGATGTGCCAGTGATGCCCGGGGTACGCCTCGTGGACGGACGTGGTCGGGATGCCGCTGTGACTGTTGGCCGCAAGGCGCTTCTGCACCTCATCTTCCGGCGTCCCATCCGGCGCGAAGGGCACGAAGAAGTGGCCCAGCAGCTTGTCCGTGAAGGCGGGCGAGCTCATGTATGAGGCCACGCCGATGACTGGACGCTGGAACACCGGAGAAGGCTCTACGACACACCGCTCGCCCTCGGGCAGCGTCACCAGCCCGGTCTCTTCCAGGAAGACGCGTGCCCGTTCGGTCCAGTCGGCATACGCGACGCGCATCTCTTCCTCGGTGCGCGGGTGGTCCTCGTTCGCCTCGTGCAGAACGGTGCGCCAGTCCTCCGTACCGCGGGCTTCAAGGCAGAGTGCGCGCATCTCGGCATCCAGGCGGTCGTACTCGGCCTGTCCCCGGTCGCGGAGCGAGCGCGCGTCGTAGGGCAGGTTCTCCTTCTCGCGCAGCAGCCGCGTGTAGCGCTCCTCGCCGAAGCGCCACTCGCCGCTGGCTTCCTGGCGGACGGTGTCGAGATGCGCCACCCAGGCGTCGAATGCGTCGCCGGCAGTGGCACCCGCTTCGCGCATGCGCTGTTGGGCCGCCGGGTCGGTGACCTCGTTGGGCAGCAGGTCTCGGACGTAACGGCCGCCCGCCTTGGCCGAGGCAAGCCCGCGTTCCACGATGAGGGGATGCGCCAACGAGGGATCCATGTTCTGCGCGCCCTGCTCCAGCGCGCGCGGGATCTGCTCCAGGCGAGCGATGGCCGCATCCACCAGCTCGGCCTCGGGGCGAAGGCGATGCAGGAAGAGGCCGAACAGACCGCCCAGGGCCGGTGACGTGTAGGTCAGCGGGTCGCGCTTCCAGCCCTGCCAGTCGGCGGTGATGGTGCGGCCGCGAAGCATGGCGATGGCCAGGTCCCGGTCGATGCGGGCGTCCGTGTCCAGGCCGTCGTCCGGAACGGCCTCGAAGCGGGCCAGCCATTGCGCCGCGTCCGCGTCGCGCTTCTGGAACGACTCGGCCGACAAGTCGTCCATTCGGTTGTCGTACTGGGTCAGGCCCAGTCCGGAGGCGAGCACCGGCGACGTCTCGAACTCGTTCTCAAGGAAGCCGTCGATGAGCTGCTGGAGATCCGTCATATGTTGTCCCCTCGTGGCTGAGTTCGTGGGCCGTGGCTCGTGCGAACGATGGTGACGCCACTATCGTCACGATGCAGGCACGGACCTCACCGGCCGGGGCCAGGGAGATCGTGCGGACGAGAGGCGTGTCGCTTGTGGCGCATCTTGACGCCACGATAGTCACCGCGATGCCCGCGCGGTCGACACCATGCCTCAGCTCCGTTCCGCAGGTCGTGGTGAGGGGACAGCCTACGAAAAGGAGCCTTCCCGACGATAGTGACGTCGCCACGGACGCTACCGTCGCCACGAATGACCGCTGCCTGCCCCGCCACCCGGATCACCGAAGGCCAACGGCGACTTCCGACGATCGTGCCGTCACTCCGCCGATCGGAAGCAGGCGCTAGCCAGCTCCGCCGTGATCTGCCCCTCCGTCAGGGCGCCTTGGGGTCCACGTAGCGGCAACGCGGCGCGATGGCACAGCGCCCACAGGCGGGCTTGCGGGCGTGGCAGGTCTGGCGGCCGTGCGTTATCAGGTTGACGTGCGACTCGTACATCCTTTCGGGCTCCAGCATGGCAAGGAACATGTCATGGGCCAGCAACAGGTCCGCCTTGACCGGCACCAGACCGATGCGCTTGGCCACGCGCTCCACGTGACGATCGACCGGCATCAGCGGCGTGCCGAAGCAGAAGAGGAGCACCACGGACGCCGTCTTGCGGCCGATGCCGGCGATGGCCGTGAGCCAGGCCACGGCCTCCATCGGCGGCAGCTCCCCCAGGAACTCCAGTGAGTAGTCGCCGCGCGCCTCACGCAGCGCCCGGAGCGACGCCTGGATGCGGGGCGCCTTCTGCGGAGCAAGGCCGCCCGACCGGATGACGTCGATGAGCACCTCGACGGGCGTTTGCTCCACGGCCGACCAGTCCGGCGGCGCGCCGCCCTCGATCCCCGTGCCGCCCCAGCCGGGTCGATTCACCTTGGACGCCTCCAGGGCCGCCGACTGCGACGGGAAGTGCGCGCGCAAGGAGTCGAAGGCCTTCTCCGCGTTGATGTCCGCGCTGTTCTGGGACAGGATCGTCAGCACAAGCTCGCTCGTTGGGTCGTGGACGCGCTGCCAGGTCGGGGTCCCGTACATGGCACGCATGGCGTGCAGCGTGTCCTCGGCAAGCTCGGGTCGATAGCGCGCCAGCCGCCTTGCCCAGGCCCCGGCGGGATCCGCGACCTTGCGCTTGCGGCCCCGGGCGACGGTCCTGCGCCTGGCCGGCGCCGTGGTCTCAGCCACAGCCCATGGTGAAGAGTCGCGCTGCACGCTCAGCGGCTCGCTCCACCGGTGCCACCCCCGCCGCCATCTGCGCCTCCACCGACACAGGCTCCTCGGTGACCGGCATCACGACCGCGCGGAGTCCTGCCAGCGCCGCGATGCCCTCCTCCGTCACGCCGCCGCCGAAGCAGATGCACGGCCGACCGGCGTCCGCGGCCCGCCGCGCCACGCCCAACGCGGTCTTGCCGAAGGCCGTCTGGCGATCGACGCGGCCCTCACCGGTCAGCACCAGGTCGACTTCGCCGAGGGCCTCCTCGAAGCCGGTAAGCTCCATCACCACGTCCACGCCCGGCCGGACCTCGAACGAGGCGAAGCGATCGGCGATGGCCAGCAGACCCGTGGTCGTGCCGCCGGCCGCGCCGGAACCGGGCACATCGCGTAGGGAACTCCCCACCGCTGCCTCCAGCACGTCCGCGTAGCGGCCCAGGTTCGCATCCAGTCGCACGACCTGCACTGGATCGGCGCCCTTCTGCGGCCCGTAGGTGGCTGCTGCGCCCAGCTCGCCCAGGAGCGGATTCGTGACGTCCGAGGCGATGATCAGCTCGACCTCGCCCAGGATCGGTGCCAGACCAGACAGGTCCACTCGGGCAAGGCTTTCCAGCGCACCGCCGCCCATCGGGAGCTCTCGCCCGTGGTCGTCCAGGAAGCGCACGCCCAGCGCTCGCAGCAACCCGGATCCGCCGTCCGTGGTGGCGCTGCCACCCAGCCCCAGCACCACACGCCGCGCGCCCAGGCCGATGGCCGCAGCCAGGATGAGGCCGGTCCCGAAGGTGGAGGCCGCCAGAGCGTCACGCTTCTCGGCGGGCACCCGTGAGAGTCCCGACGCTGTGGCCATCTCCACCACGGCTCGCTGATCCTGCCGCAGGAAACGGCCGTCCAGCGGCTCGCCGAGGGGGTCCTTCGCCATGGCAGGCAACTCCACCCAGCCGCCCGCCGCGGCCACGGCATCCAGGGTGCCCTCGCCGCCGTCTGCCAGGGGCGAGAGCCGGATCGTGTCGTCGGGTCGACCGCGTGACCAGCCGCCGGCCAAGCCGCGCGCCACCGCCACGGACGAGAGGGAACCCTTGAAGGAGTCGGGCGCGACCAGCAGCCTCACGTCACGCGGGATCCGGCTCCCGCTGCGCCCGGCGCTCGAGGTACTCGGGGATGCGGATCATGGGTGGCCGCTCCTGATCGGCCAGGTCGATCACCTCCAGCGAGAGCCGGTTGGGCGTCGAACGAGGCAGCTTCATGGTCGAGCCCATCTCCGGGAACAGTCGCGCGCGGTGGCGTTCCTCCAGGCGCTTCATGACCGCCTGTAGGATGACGAAGCTCATCCGCGAGAGGCCTTCCAGCTCCTGGTTGCGGTGCATCCGGATGTCCAGGTCCACCTGGCCGAAGCCCTGGAGGCCCAGCCGGTCGACCAGGTCGATGAGGTGGCCGATCTCGACGGCGTAGCCGGTAAAGAAGGGGATCTGCTCAAGGTGCTGGCGGCGGCCGGCGTACTCCCCGGCGAGCGGCTGGATGTAGCCCGACAGCTCCGGGAAGAAGAGGTTGATGAGCGGCCGTGCCACCAGCTCCGTGACCCGTCCGCCACCGCCCTCCTTGAGCAGCCCGCCCTCCACGATCGGTCGCTGGTAGTGGGCCTTCACGTAGCCGATGCGCTTCTCCGTGAGCAGCGGCCCGAGCGTGCCGTAGAAGAAGCGCGGATGCCAGTCGTTGATGTCCGTGTCGGACCAGGCCACCAGGTCGCCGCTCGTCTCATAGAGGCTCTTCCAGAGCGCCTCGCCCTTGCCGCGATAGGTGCCGTAGCGCGGCAGCACGTCGCTGTGGCGCACCACGCGAGCGCCCTCGCTCTCAGCCAGCTGACGGGTGTCGTCCTCGGAGTCCGAGTCGATGACCAGCAACTCGTCGATGAGCGGCAACTGCTCCATCAACTGGCGCCGCGTGGCGCGCACGATGGGCCCGATGGTGTCGGCCTCGTTGAGCGTGGGCAGGACGGCGCTGATGGTCAGTCCCTGCTTCTCCTTGAGGGCCACCAGGCGTTTCAGGTCTGCGAACTCGCCGTGATGGAAGCTCGACTCGGCGAACCAGCGATCGACCCGTGCGGTGATGCTGCGCCCGGCCTCCGCCGCACGATCGGCGGCCTCCAGCGTCTCGGCCTGCTTGGCACGCTTCTCGAACACGGAACGTGTGGGCTGCTCGCGAGTCTTGACCACGATGACCGTTGGCTGCGCCTCTTGCGCGATGGTCTCTGGCAGGGCACCGAACAGGGCACCGTCGGTGGGGTCGTGGGGCAGGCTGGCCGTGGCGCCCATGACCACGAGCTGCGCGCCCTCCGACTCGCGCAGGATGGTGGCGCGGATATCGGTACCCTCGACCAGGGTGGCCCGGCCGCGCTCGCTGGCGTGGAGATGGACGAATGCCGCGAGAGCCCGCTCGGCCTGCGAGCGCACGGTCGGCGAGATGTCCGGCGGGACTACGTGAAGGACGGTCACTTCGGCGTCGAACGACCGCCCCAGCGCCTCTGCGAACCGGAGCGCCAGCTCCGCGTGGGGGCCGCCGCGGACGGCGGTGAGGATGCGTCCTACGGAGCCGACGCCGCGCTGCTTGACGACCGCGATGTCGCAGGGCGCGTCGCGTACGACCTCGTCGATGGTGGGGCTGAACACGGCATCCGGAAGGGTCCGACGCCCACCGGGCTTGCCCGCCCAACCGAAGATGATCAGATCCGCCTCTTCCTCCGCGGCCAGCTCCACGATGCCCTCCGCCGCGCGGCGCCCGATGCGGACCACGGTCCGCATCTCCACCCCGGGGGGCGCGAACTCCAGCACCCGCTGGAGCAGGCGCCGTGCCTGGCGCGCCTTGGTGGCACCTTCGGAGAGGGGCATCCCCTCGGGCACCTCCACGATGCCCAGTGCGATGAGCGTGCCGCCGTGCTCCATCAGTGCCGAGCCGATGCGGACGAGGTCGGCCGCGGTGCGCGGATTGGCCAGGGGGATGAGGATCCGTGAGGGGGAGCGGTGGCGCGCCATCAGCGCTTGGCTCCGGCGTCAGCCTGACGCTTCGCCGATGAAGGCGCCTTGGCCGACGCCGCCGCCTTGCCGGGCTGTTTGGACAGCTTGCCGGACTTGTCGGTCTTGCTCGATCCGCCAGACTTGCCCCCCTTTCCGGCCTTGCCGCCTCGCGCGCCCTCGTCGAGCGCGCGCCAGCGATCGACCAGGTAGGGCTTGGCCAGCTCGAAGGCACGCGCCTGGCGCTCCACGAAGGCTTCGGCCTGGTCGGTGGTCATCTCCCGGGTCTCGATGATGAGGCTGGCCACGCGCCCGAAATAGAGCGGGATGAGGGACGCCACCATCCGATCCATCGGCTGGAGCTTCTGGCGTGCCGCCACGGCGCAGTCGTAGATGATGCGCGCCCACGCCTCGTCGGGGAAGCTGAAGCGCGAGTCCTCCACGGTAGCCGGCGTGTCGGCGCGCGTGGCCATCTCCACGGCCTGGCTGGCGTCCTCGGCCAAGTGGTCGACCGCGGCCAGTTGCTCCGGCGCCAAGATCGTGGCCCACGAGTCGCGCACCGTCAGACGGCCCTTGGCGAACTCCTCCAGCAGCCGTTGCGTGTTCACGCTGAGCGGCGGCGGGTCGATGATCCGCTCGAAGCCGTAGACGGGGATCTCATGCGAGCCCTTGACGTCCAACCAGCGGGCGGCATGGCGTTCGGTGAGACGCAGGATGGTGCTCACGACCTGGCTGAACATCGGTCCCAGGTCCGAGCCCGGATCCTTGGGATCGTGGACTTTGGCGCCCAGACGGGTCTGGCAGACAGCGAAGCCACCGGCGATGGCGCTGTGCGTCATCCAGATGTCGATGCCGAACTTGCTGGTGTCCGCCGTCCAGTCATCCTGCTCCAGGTAGTGGCGGATGAGATCGCCGCTGACGCCGAAGTCGCCACCGATGGGCTGGCGGATGCGCAGCCCATAGAGCGCCCGGGTGAGGGGGTAGGTCACCGTGTTGGTGATGGTGCCGTCGTACTTGTAGCGGCTGTAGAGCGGCGCCACGTAGTCGAAGCCGCCCTTCAGGATGGGCCCGGCCAGCAGCTCCACCCATTCCGGCACGATGCTGCGCAGATCGGAGTCGACCACGACCAGCGCCTGCACTCCCAGGGCGTCGGCGATCTGGAAGATCGTGCGCAGCGCAGCACCCTTGCCGCCGACTCCGTCGATCTCCGGATAGGTCAGGCTGATGCGCTGGAGCTTGTTCTTGGGTCGGACGAGCAGGATGCGCTCGATGTAGTCGGGCGGCTCCGTTTCCACCACCACGCGCTGGGTCCCGTCGGGCGATCCCGCGTCGGCGTTGACCACCACCGGGCGGAGGTCGGGGAAGTACTGCACGAGACCGGCCTGGGCGGCGCGCACGACGTAGCCGATCGTGCTGGCGTTCTTGAAGCTTGGGATGCCGACCATGATGTCGGCCTTGCCGAGTGCATCGATCTCGTCCCGCAGCGCCTTGGGCAGGGTGGCTTGGGGCATCCCGGGCAGCCTACCGAAGATGGGCGGGCCGTGCACCGACAGGCCGCGGGGTCCGGCTCTCGGTCGCGTGTACGGCCGTTCCGGGCAGCCAGCGGCGGCGGCACGGCTGCAGCGTGACCGGCATTCCCACCGCTCATCACCAGGGATGATGACAAGTGGCAGCGTGGCCGGCATTCCCACCGCTCATCACCAGGGGTGATGATAAGTGGCAGCGTGGCCGGTATTCCCCACCGCTCATCACCAGGGGTGATGATAAGTGGCATCCGGGCTGGCCCACTGCACTGCCGTGATCCCGAACGGGACGCGCCGACTTCAGCCGGCACTCGTCCACGCTCGCTCGGCACCCCGATGCGCGCTCGATAGATGACTGCGCTCGGACTCGAATGCGCCGGAAAGTGGTGGAAACCTGGTTACCATCACGGGGGCTGATAGGTGGCAGGGATCAGACGCCGGCGATGGGCCGAGCCGTCGCCGAAGCCAGTGGCAAACGACGCCCGTGCGTTCGGGAAGGGCGCATCCAACCGCGCTGGGACGGCCCGAACTGGGCGGCTGGACGGATCGTGGGCCTTTCGGGCGGCCGGGTCAGCGGGGAGGGGACCAGGGGCGGGCGATGGGACGCGGCTCCTCGGCCATCTCCAGTAGCGTCGCGTCATCGGGCTCCGGGACCGGATGTGCTTCGTCCAGCGGTCGAGCCAGGATGTGCAGCGTTCGGTCTCGCGGCTTCCATCCCGCCTTCGTCCAGGCCGAGACCGTATCCGCGTCAAGGATGGGCGGGTCAGCCTGCGGCAGCCGAACGCGCGGCACTCCCGGCCGCCCGCCGCTCATCGCTCGGAGCAGCGCCAGGGCGGCCCGGCCATCTCCGATGAGCAGAGCCGGGGAGGCGGGCAGTGTCGGATCCTCGTCGCCCCAGCCCTCATCGCGAGCGATGGCCAAGGCCCATGCGCTGGCGGCGTCCATCGTGTCCGGCGCGGGCCACACGGTGACCTGGCCGCGGGAGACATGGCCGCGAAATCGCTTCCCGGTGAGCTCCTGCAGGGCCCAGGCGCGTCGCTCGTAGAGACCGTGCCCAGCCCGCAGCGTGGGGTGCGCTGCCACGCGAGCCCACCAGCGGTCCGCCACGCCCACCGAGACGACCGTGGGTCCCGTGGCCGTCGACTCCCCTCCGCTCGGCGGCCGGATCGGCGGCGGGATCTCCTCGTCCTCATCGTCCACGCCGTACCAGCGCCACCGACCCAGCAGCGACAGGCCGTGGCGAGCGCCCAGACGGTGGGAACCCTCGTTGTCCTGACCCGTCGCGTAGCGCACGACCCGCGCTCCCTGCGCAGCGGCCCAACGCAGCTCCGCGACCTGGAAGTCCGTGGCCACGCTCATGCCTCGCACGCGCGGATCGACGCGGATGCCCTCCAGCCAGGCCTCGTCCGCGGAAAGCATCGCCAGGCGCGCCACGGCGATGGGCCGTCCCGACTCCAACGGCGCCCCCTCGGCATCGGTCGGATCCACCCCACCGGCCGTTGCTACCAGCAGCACGCCATCGCTGGCGGCCAGCCAGCGATGCCAGACCTCGGGGATATAGTCCCAGCCGTCCCAGGTTCGCGTCGCGAAGGAGAGCACCGCGGCTTCGTCCTCCGCGCGGGCACGACGGACCGCGATCGGCCAGTCGCGGCGGCGGGGCCGTTCTTGAGCAGTCAACGGCGGCTCAGCGCTTGTGCTGGAGTCGAGTAACGGTCGTCCAGTCCGGGGCATATCCACCGGGCGTGTAGCGACCGTTGGCGGCCTTCAACATGGCGCCCTTGAAGCCGGCACCCTTCCAGGAAGCCACCCATGGGTCCACCGGCGGCCGCGTGTAAGGCGCCACGCGCACTCGCTCGCCCTCGTGCACAAGGCTCTCGAGGATGCGCTTGCGCTCCAGCAGCGGCAGATCGAACAGGGGCTGCCCATCGACTTGCAGCAGGTCCAGCGCCACGTAGGCCATGACCTGGTCGGGATAGGCGTCCTTGCGTTCCACGTCGATGCCGGCATCACGTGGTATGAAGATGCTGCCGCGCCCGATGGAGGCCTGGTGGATGATCGCCGCCCCTTCGCCGCTGCGCGTGGCCTGGACCGTGAGTATCCCGTCGATCACGGCATCCAGCGCCATGATGGATCGGCCGATCTCCTCTGCCAGGCCCGGCTCCCGGGCGGTCGCGTCGTGCCCGTCGGAGTCGATGAGCACGAGGCGCCGGGGCGGGCTGTCGTCCCCGGCCTCGAAGTGAAGCAGCGCGCGCGTCCCCGTCCAGAGAGGCTCGACGATGGGGTCAGGGATGGTTCGCGCGCGGCGGGTCAGCAGCGGCACCTGGGGGCGCCACTCGAGCGGGTCGCGCGGGATCGGCTGAGCGTTCCGGGAAGGCATGCTCCGATGGTAGGGCAGCGACGGAAGTGTCACCAGTGCCCGGGCCATCAGGAAGCCGGTGGCACGATCCCCCAGGCGGATCCGATCATCTCCTCGAGCGTGCCGCGCTCCGGATGCCAGCCCAGTCGTTCGGCCGCACGCTCGCTGGACGCCACCAGCGTCGGGGGGTCGCCCGCGCGCCGTCCGCCCAGGGAGTGCGGCACGGGGGCGCCCACGACAGTCTCTGCCGCCCGCATCACATCCATGACGCTGAAGCCCGACCCGGAGCCAAGGTTGCACACGTCCAGGCCCGGCTCGAGGGAGGCCGTCATCTCCAGCGCGGTGAGGTGTGCGTCGGCCAGGTCGAGCACGTGGATGTAGTCGCGGACCGCGGTGCCGTCGGGCGTCGGATAGTCGGTCCCGAAGACGGTCAGCGGCGGGCCTCCACGGTAGGCCGCCAGCAGGTTCGGGATCAGGTGGGTCTCCGGCTCGTGTCGTTCGCCGCGCGTGGGGCTGGCGCCGGCCACGTTGAAGTAGCGCAGGGCCATCGAGCGCAGCCCATACGCCGTGCCGTACCAGCGCATGGCGCCCTCGAAGGCGAGCTTCGTGGCGCCGTACGGGTTGATGGGAACCGTGGGCGCGTCCTCGCGGATGGGCGTCTCGCCCGGCACGCCGTAGACGGAAGCCGTGGAGCTGAACACCAGGCGGTCGACGCCGGCCTCGAGCATGGCATCCAGCAGGGCCACGCCGCCGACCACGTTCTCGCGGTAGTAGAGGGCCGGATCGGTCACCGATTCGCCGACCAGGGAGCGTGCAGCGCAATGCAACACGGCCTCGATGCCCCCGTCACGCAGGAGCTGCGCCACGAAGGGCCGGTCCCCGAAGCTGCCGATGACCAGCTCCGCACCCTCCGGCACGGATGCGCGATGGCCCGTCACGAGCGAGTCCAGGGCGACCGCCTGGTGCCCGGCACCGAGCAGACGCTCGATGGTGATGGCGCCGATGTAGCCGGCGCCGCCGGTCACGAGGATGCGCATGGCGCCATGCTAGTCGAGCGCCGGTGAGCGAGCGGTGTGGAACTCGGTATGGGGCGTCGATAGGCGCGCAGCCAACGTCGGCGATCGACTAGCCCGTCGATCTGTCACGATCAACGAACAGCCGAGCCGCCAGAAGCCACTTCGGGCCGCTGGGCGGCGCCAGCCTGGACCTCGCTTGGGTCGAGCACTGAGCGTGAACGCCTTCCTCCGCGGGCTGATCGGAAGTGCGGGGCCATCCACTGGACACCCACCTGCGCTGCAGATCCGTCGCCACGCGCGCTCTTGTTCACTGATCGTGACACGTCGCACATGTCCGGCGATCACCGCCGCTGCGCAGCCGGATCAGCGGTCGATGAGGCGGCGCAGCAGGCTCCTGGGACCGCTCACCCGCTCAGGCGGTGCGGCGCTCGGCTGGCGCGATCCAGCGACTTCTGGCCGCCGGCCGAGCAGCTCCGCTGTGCGTGCCTCCATTGCGGCAGCGGCCGCATTCTCGGGGTCGATCCGCAGAGCGCGTGCGGCCTGCCTGTGTGCCTCCTCCATCTCGCCGCGCTCGACCGCGACGCGTGCCAGGCCCATGACCGCGATGGCGTTGCGCGGATCCTGTTCCACGATACGCCGGTAGGCGGCGTCAGCCTGGTCGAGGAGGCCCATCAGCAGCAGCCGCTCGGCGTGGAGGAGTGGCTCGATCATCGCTCGGCCGCCCAGGCGCGTGCGTCGCTGAGGAGTCGGTCCGTCGTGTTGCGCCGCGGATCGGAGATCACCGAGTCCAGCAGCCGCTCCAGCGTCAGGCCCAGCCACGGGCCCGGTTCGCGTCCCACCGCTTCCAGGACGGCGTTGCCGTCGACCGCCAGGTCCGCCAGCGACAGCGGCGCACCTAGGTGCCGTTGCTGGGCTATCCGCTCGCGCAGTTCGGCCACTCCGCTCGCCTCTGCGGGCCGGCCGCTGCCCACGTTGTCGGCCTCCCTGAGTCGCAGCAAGTCCTCCACGAGGTCGACGCCCACCCGTCGCATGAAGCGCCGCACGGCAGCGTCACCCCAAGCCGGCGAGTAGCTCCACATGTGATGTCGCACCAGGCGCACCACGCGTCGCACGTCGGGCGCTCCGAAACCGAGCCGCGACAGGAAGCCCTGAGCGATGCGGGCACCCGCCTCCTCATGCCCCAGGAAACGGCCATCGGCCGCCGTCTCGGGCTTGCCCGTGTCATGCAGGAGCGCCGCCAGCTTCCCGAGCGCGTCGGTCGGGCCCAGGGCCGCGGCTGCATCCAGCGCGCCTAGGCTGTGGTCCCACAGGTCGTGGCCGGGGATCTTCGCCTGTGTCACGCCGCGCTGCGCATCCAGCTCCGGGAAGAGCAGGCCCAGCAGGCCGGTCCGCTCCAGGATCCGAAACGCGGCCGAGGGCGGGTCAGCGTCGATCATACGTCGCAGCTCGCGCCCGATCCGCTCCGCGGCGAGGTAGGACACATCGCCCGCGTGGGCGATCATGGCGGCTTCCGTGGCCGCCTCGATGGTCAGGCCCACCTGGGCCGCGATGCGCGCCGCCCGCACCAGCCTGAGCGCGTCCTCGCTGAACCGCAGGCCCGGGTCACCGACCGCCCGAAGCAGACGCCCGGCCAGGTCCGCGCGACCGCCGGTGGGATCGACCCAGCCAGCTTCCGCGGCGCCGGCATCTCGACCCCAGGCGATGGCGTTGACGGTGAAGTCGCGCCGCGCCAGATCCTCCTCCACCGAATCGGTGAAGGTGACCGTGTCCGGCCGGCGGTGATCGCCGTAGGAGTGGTCGCGGCGGAAGGTGGTGACCTCGACGCCATGTGCCAGCACGGTGCCGAAGCGGTTCTCGTAGGTGCCACCCGGGAAGAGCTCCAGGGCTCGCTCCGGAGACGCGTTCGTGGCCAGGTCCCAGACGGGGTCGTGCGGAGCCCTGCCCAGCAGTGCGTCGCGGACGCCGCCGCCCACCAGGTATCCCGCATGGCCACCGGACCACAGCCGCTCCAAGGCTCGCATCGCCTCGGGCGGCACGTCGAAGGGCGGTCGCGACATGATGGCTGATCGTCTCAAAAGGGCGCTGCCGCGTCGATCGGCGCCACAGCGCCGTTCCTCAATTCCGTCCGAGGAACAGGTAGTCCCGCCACGCCTCGTTGCGCGGGTCGGTCAGATACGGCGTGAACTGCGTGTAGACATCGCAGCGCGGCTCGAAGGGCGGCCGGTGGAGGCGCATCCTGGCCTCGTCCAGCAGCTTGCCGCCCTTGCGGTGGTTGCATGCCTTGCAGGCGGCCACCAGGTTGTCCCAGGCGTGGCTACCGCCACGGTGGCGCGGCACGATGTGGTCGAGTGTCAGGTCGTGGGTCTTGACGCCGCAGTACTGGCAGGTGTGCAGGTCGCGCGCGAAGATCTCGCGTCGAGAGAGGCGGACACGGGGTCGCGGGCGCTTCACGTGGTACTGGAGGCGGATGACGCTGGGGGCGCGGAAGACCTCCCGAGCCGAACGGACCTCATGGTGGTCGTACTGGATCACCTCCGCCTTCTCGCCGAAGAGGAGTCGGAACGCCCTGCGTACGTCGCATACGTTGAGGGGCTCGTAATTCGAGTTGAGCAGGAGTACGACGCTATCCACGATCCCCTTGAGCCAGCCGGGACTCGGCCGCGCATCGTCCGGCATGGTAGCAGGGGAACGGGCAGCATCCCGCCACGGCCGGTCGGTCCCGCTCCGCCCTTACGCGGTGGCGCGATCGGTGGCGTTCCCCGTAGCGGGGTCCCAGCCGCCTGCCTGCCCGACCTTGGTGCCGAGTGGACGCCCCAGCGCCTCACTGATGTAGTGCGCCGCCTCGATCACGCCGCCCAGGCGGATCCCGTGGTCGATGCCCATCCCGTCCAGCAGATAGACAAGATCCTCCGTGGCCAGGTTGCCGGCAGCGCCCGGCGCATAGGGGCAGCCGCCCGCCCCACCGGCCGACGCATCGAAGCAGCTCACGCCGCTGGCCAGCCCAGCCGCGACGTTGGCCAGGGCCGTCCCACGCGTGTCGTGGAAGTGGTACGCCAGCTGGCCGAGGGCGATGCCGGCTTCGAGGTGACGTTCGGTGAGCAGCGTCACCTGCGAGGGCACGCCGACGCCGATGGTGTCACCCAGGCAGATCTCCTCAGCGCCCAGTTCCAGGAGCCGCAGCGAGATCTCGACCACGCGCTCCGGATCCACGCGGCCGGTGAAGGGACAGCCGAAGGCGGTCGACACGTAGGCTCTCGTCCACATCCCCTGCTGCGCTGCACGCGCCAGGACCGGCCGGAACGCCTCCAGCGACTCCGCGATGCTCATGCCGATGTTCCGTTCCGTGAAGGCGTCGCTCGCCGCGGTGAAGACGGCGATGGCACGGGCACCGGCCGCCTCGGCACGATCCATGCCCCGCGGGTTGGGCACCAGCACCGGATAGCGGACATAGGGGGCCGCGGGTAGGAGCGGAAGGAGCACGTCGGCGTCGGCCAGCTGCGGGATGGCTCGTGGTGAGACGAAGCTGGTGGCCTCGATCTCGTGCAGCCCGGCCGCGATGAGTCGCTCGATGTAGCCGAGCTTGGTCTCCGTCGGGATGGTGCGCGCCTCGTTCTGGAGACCGTCGCGGGGACCGACCTCGTAGATGCGCACGCGGGCGGGGAAGATCATGGCTACTCCAGCTCCACCAGCGAGTCACCCCGCTGCACCTGCGTGCCGGCCTCGACCAGCACGCGTGAGACGGTCGCCGCGGCTGGAGCCGTCACGGCGTTCTCCATCTTCATGGCTTCCAGCACGATCAATGTCTGCCCTGCTTCGACGCTCTCGCCGTCCGAAACGCGCACGGCGATGACCTGTCCGGGCATCGGCGCCACGACGGCTGCCACGGCGCCATGCTCGCGCTGCGCTCGTCCCGCAGAGGCGTCCACAGTGGGCGCTGCCGCCAGCCCACCGCGATAGGTCCGACCCTCCACCTCCAGCACCACCGATGCCTCGGCGGCGGCCCCTGGATCCGTCACCCACGCGAGGTCGGATCCCGCTCTCGCGCTGGCTGACAACGCGAGATCGTCGCGCCCCAGCCGGATCCTCACGCTGGGTGCGGCGTTGAGCCGAAATCCGACGGGCGTCGCGCCGGGCGGCGCGCTCGCGACGGCGGCGGCCATCCCGGCCGCTGCCCGGGCGTCCAGCTGGGCGGTGTCGGTAGGCCGCCAGAGGCGCTCGATGCTGTCCGTGCGCGCGTCACCGGTCCGCACGTCCGGCTCGTCCAGCAGCCGGCGGAGGAAGCCGCGGTTGGTGGTGACGCCCAACGTCTCCGTGTCATCCAGCGCCTGTCGGAGCTGCTCCAGGGCATCGTCCCGATCGCGGCCGTGGGCGATGATCTTGGCCAGCAACGGGTCGTAGCGCGTGCCGACCTGGTCACCCGTCCCCACGCCGGCATCGATCCGGACGCCGTCGACCTGCGGCCAGGCAACGTGTACGAGCGTCCCGGTGGCGGGCAGGAACCCTTCCCAC
>JBBSMF010000004.1:0-17263 GCA_038233295.1 Candidatus Limnocylindrales bacterium
CGCGCCGCCGCGGCCACTCGCCGCACCACGGCGCGGTCTGACCCTCACGCGGGGCATCATCGTGTCGGCGCTGCTGTCGTTGCTGGTCATCGCCTTTTTGGGATACGTCGCCATGCAGGTCATGCGCTTCTCGCAGATCTCCGAAGTGACCGTGGACGGACCGCTCGTCCGGCAGCTCGAGTCGGATGCCGAGTCGACCTTGCTGGCCGGCACCGCCACGGCGGAGGCCACCGTGACCATCACGGGTCCCTCGGACTTCCACGCCACCACGGACGCGGATACGGCTGGCACATGGTCGCTGACCGTGCCCGTCACAAAGGGCCGCAATGACTTCGCGATCACGGCGGCCGACCCTGGGACGGACCGATCGTCCGAACCTGTGAACGTCATCGCAATCGTGCCTGTGCCTCCCACCTCCGCGCCTTCATCGGCGCTGCCCGCCGTGGACCTCGCGCTGACCAGCCCTGCCGAGGCAGCTACGCTCACTGGAGCAGAAGTGACGGTCGCCGGCACGACCTCCGGCACGCTCGTCGTGATCACCGCCGAGCCGCAAGATCCTGGCGGAGGGACGCCGGCCCTGCCGGAGGTCAGCGAAAGGCCCGAGGCGCCAGAAGATCCCGATGCCGACCCTTCGGCCGCACCGACCGGACCCACGTCGCTCGACATCACCGTCACCGATGGCAGCTTCAGCGCCGATGTGGCTGTCGCACCTGGCAGCTGGCTGATCACCGTCACGGCCTCCGCGGCCGGGCAGGCTGACGCGGTCGAGAGCCGTACCGTGGACATCCAGTTCGAGGGCGTCGTGGTCGTCGTCGAGGCTGTTGGCGGCAATGCCTACATCCAGGCCTGGGTGGACGGCGAGCCGACGACCGGGAAGATCCTCCGGCGGGGCCGGTCCGTGACGTTCACGGGCGAGCAGATGGTCCTGGTCCGGACCGGCAACGCCGGTGAGACCTATTTCACGGTGAACGGTGAGGACCTCGGTGCCCTGGGCGACCGCGGGCAGGTGGAGAACTGGCTGTTCGAGTCGGGGGAGCCACCGCGTCGCAGCCTGTGATCGACATCGACGCCCTGGCGGCCATCGCCCAACGGGTCCAAGTCGCTTGCCTGGATCCCGGCCTCACCCTGTCGACCGCTGAGAGCTGCACGGGCGGGTTGATCGGTCACCTGCTGACGGAGATCACCGGGTCCAGCGGCTACTACGCGGGCGGCGCCATCACCTACAGCGATGCGCTCAAGCGTCGCTTCCTGGATGTCCCCGATGCGACCCTCCGGGCGCATGGGGCGGTCTCGGCCCAGACCGCCGTGGCCATGGCGCACGGGGCGCGACGTACCTTCGGGACCGATCTGTCGGTCGCCGCGACCGGCATCGCCGGACCGGCGGGCGGGTCGGCGCACAAGCCGGTCGGGCTCACTTATGTGGCTGTCGCCGACGCCTCCGGTCACGACGTGCGGCGCTTCCTCTGGGGCGGCGATCGGTCGGAGAACAAGCTGGCGAGTGCCGCCGCGGCGCTGGAGCTCCTGCTCGACCGGCTCCGGATCGGCCGATGACCCGCACCGTCGCGGACATCGGTGCCGGTCTGGCGGTCGCTCGCGCCCCCAGGCTGATCCCCACCGGGGAGCGGCTGCACGTGGTGGGTGCGGCCGGGGCCGGTGCCTCGGCGGCGGCGTTGCTCGCTCACCGCGCCGGTGCAGCGGTCTCAGGCTGCGATCGCGGCGGACCGTCCCCGTACAGTGCGGCCCTCAGCGCGGCAGGGATCCCCATCGCATGGCAACACTCGGTGGACCACCTGTCGGGGGTCGATAGGTTGGCCGTGACCAAAGCCCTCACCTCGATCGAACCCGACCATCCGGAGCTGTCGGCGGCTCGACGCCGCGGGGTACCGCTCGAGGCCTGGCAGCAGGTCGTGGCGGATGCGGCGCTGACCGCCGGACAGCGCTTGGTCGCCGTGGCGGGGACCCACGGCAAGTCCACCTCCTCGGGTTGGCTGCTCAACGTCCTGCTCAACGCGGGTCGAGATCCCTCGGCGTTCGTGGGCGCGCTGCTGCCCGCGGCTCTGACCGGCGGCGCACCCGGCACGTCGCGCTGGGGTTCGGGCGACGTTCTCGTCGTGGAGGCCGACGAGTATGCCGGCAACTTCGACGCGTATCGCCCCGCGGTCAGCGTGGTCCTCAACGCCGAATGGGATCATCCCGATGTCTTCGCCGATGAGGCGGCCGTTCTTGACGCATTCGAAGCTTGGCTGCGCACGGCCGACCGGGCCGCGGCCGGCGAAGGCGAGCGACACCTGCTCGTGGCGAACGTGGGCGACCCGGGCGTGGCGAAGCTGATAGCCCGGCTTGAAGATGGCCTGGAGGCCACGCGCTTCGTGCGCGTCTCCTTGGCCCACGCTGAAGGGATGGGATCCGAGGTGGCCGAGACGCTGGGACGCGTGAGCCACACGGAGAGTCAAGGGCTGAACCTCACGACCCTCGATGTAGATGGCTTGGACGGCTGGCCCGGTCCCGTGCCCCTTCGGCTCGGCGGCCGGCACAACGCCGCCAACGCGTTGTGCGTGGCGGCCGCAGCACGGTCGCTCGGCGTGCCAGGCGCTGCCATCGCCGAGGGCATCGCCTCCTTTCATGGCGTGGGCCGCCGGCTGGAGTTGAAGGGTGAGCCGGGCGGCATCACCGTGTTGGACGACTACGGCCATCACCCGACGGCCATCGCGGCGACCCTGGCCGCGGTCCGCGAGCGCTACCCGCGCCGCCGGGTCTGGGCGGTGTACGAGCCACTGACCTTCCATCGAACGGCACAGATGCTCGATGCGTTCGCGGCCGTGCTGGCGACGGCCGATCGTGCCGTCATCGCGGACGTCTGGGCCGGTCGTGATCCGGACACCACGATCACCAGCGCCGACGCTCTGGCTCGGGCCATCTCTGCGCAGGGCGGCCCCCCAGCGACCGCTCCCGGGTCCGTCGAACGTACGGCCGATCACGTCGCCGAGCGGGTGCGCGCGGGAGACGTGGTGCTGGTCATGGGCGGCGGCCGGTCGTACGTCATCGCGGAGCGGCTGGTATCCATGCTGGGAGAGCCATCCGGCGCGGCCCGCTAGACTCTGCGGCCATGGGACCGCTGACACCCGGCGACGGCCAGGACGTCCTCCAGCGCTACAAGCGAGCCTGGGAAGATCGCGACGTGGACGCCGTCATGGAGCTCTACGCGGCAGACGCCGAGCATAGGGACCATCCGTTCCGCGATCCGTATCAGGGAGCCAACGCCATCCGGGCCATGTGGAATGACATCGCGACGAACGAGGTGAACGTGGAGTTCGATGCGGAGCGGGTGTACGTAGCCGGAAGGACGGTGCTGGCCTCGTGGCACGCCGCCTACACCGACGCCGCCAACGGTGACCGAGTGCGCGTGCGCGGGTTCGCGACCTTCGAGCTTGACGCCACGGGCCTGATCGAACGATTGCGGGAATGGCCCTTGTCCAAGGTCGTGGGACGAGACAGCTCCTACACACCCGGCGCGCCGGCAGGACCGGGATGATGCGTGATACCGGGCCGATCAGGAGGCGCAAGCATGGCCGGTGACATCTCCTTCGATGTCGTGAGCGACTTCGACCGGCAGGAGCTGATCAATGCATTGGATCAGGCGCGGCGGGAGATAGGCACGCGCTACGACTTCAAGGGCGCGACGGCCGACATCGAGCTGGGCAAGGACGAGATCGTGGTCCGCGCTGACTCCGAGCTTCGGGCCAAGGCCATCCAGGACCTCATCGAGGGCAAGGCCATCCGGCGCGGCCTCTCCCTGAAGGTCTTCGAGTGGGGCACCGTCGAGCCCGCCGGCGGCAGCACGGTGCGTCAGAAGGCGGGCCTGCGGCGCGGCCTGCCGGAGGACGTGGCCAAGAAGATCGGCAAGATGATCCGCGACGACTTTCCCAAGGTGAAGTCACAGATCCAGGGGGATGCGGTGCGCGTCAGCGGCAAGAGCCGCGACGAGCTCCAGAAAGTCATCGCGCGACTCCGCGAGGAGTCCGAGTCCCTGCCGGTCGCGCTGCAATTCGAGAACTACCGCTAGGAGGCCGCCGGCCGATGATGCCCTACGGCCGAGTGGGCCGGATCGTGATGATCGTCATCACGATCCTCGTCCTGGTGGCCTTCACCTCACTCATGTTCCGATCTCCCATCGGCTCATGAGTGCCGACGAGATCTCATCGGTCGCGCCGCCGCGTACCGTCGGCAGGGCCATCGCTGACCGGCTCGCCGCGGCTGGCGCGCGCTACGCCTTCACGGTCCCGGGCGAGTCGTTCCTGGGCCTTCTGGATGGTCTGGTGGAGACCGGCATAGAGATCGTGACCACCCGACACGAGGGCGGCGCCGCATTCATGGCCACCGCAGCCACACAGCTGACTGGCCGGCCACAGCTATGCCTTGCGACGCGCGCCGTGGGTGCCGCGAACCTGGCCATCGGGATCCATGCCGCGCGAGCGGACTCGGTGCCCATGGTGGCACTCGTCGGGCAGGTGCCGCGCCGCTTCCGTGGCCGCGACGCGTTCCAGGAGGCGGATCTGGTCGCATCCGTCGGTCGCCTGGCCAAGTGGGCCGTGGAGATCGACGAGCCGCGACGCGTGGAGGCGGCCATGACCGAGGCGCTCCAGCGCGCACAGTCCGGGCGGCCCGGTCCGGTCCTGATATCCCTGCCGGAGGACGTGCTCGACCTGCGCGCCGCCGGTAGCGGCACGAGGTCGTCGCCCGGCCAGCAGGCATCCGCCGCGAGTGGCGCTGCGCGCCCGCCGGCACCGGACAGCGACGCCATACGCGGTGTGCTGCGCATGATGGCCGCCTCACGCCGCGGCGTGATCCTGGCTGGTGCCGGCGTGATCCGGGCCAACGCCAGCCGCCGGGTCCTGCGCCTGGCTGAGGCGCTGGGCGTGCCGGTCATCGCCGCCTGGCGCCGTCCGGATGTGGTGCCCCACGGGCATCCGCTCTACCTGGGCATGGCGGGATACTCGTCGGCCCCCACGGTCAGGGCTCGGTTGGTGGCCGCAGACGCGATCCTGGTACTGGGTGCGCGGCTCAATGAGATGACCACCTTTGGGTATCGCGTACCGGGTCCGGAGACGAAGTGGGTGCACGTCGACCTCGAGCCTCGCCAGGCCGGCCACGGTCTGTCCGCGCCGACGATCGCCCTGACCGCCGACATCGGGCGGTTCGTGGATGAAGCACTGTCGCTGCTCCGGGCCGGCGTGATCCATGCCGAGACGCGCCAGGCTCGACTTGACGCGGCTGCCGCAGATCGCGAAGCCTATCTGATGGCAAGCACCGTGGACAGCGGTTCGTGGGAAGGGCCCGGCGTCCATCCCGGTCGAGTCGTCACGGAGCTGCGGCGCCAGCTCAGCGCGGAAGCGACCATCGTCGTTGACGCGGGCAACTTCGGCGGCTGGGTCCATCGCGGCTATCGATTCCGACGGCCCGGAACCTTCCTGGCGCCCACGGCCGGGACGATGGGTTACGGCCTGCCCGCGGCCATCGCCGCAGCGCTCGTACACCCGCGACGCCAAGTCGTGGCGATGTGCGGCGACGGGGGCTTCGCGATGACCATGAATGAGCTGGAGACGGCCGTCCGCCAGCGACTCTCGGTAGTGGTGGTGGTATTCGATAACCAGCGCTACGGGACTATCCGCATGCACCAGGACCGAGAGGGCCGTCCAGCTGCCGCCACCGATCTCGGACCGATCGACTTCGCGGCCGTCGCGCGCGCGATGGGCGCCCACGGCATTACCGTGGAGCGCGACGACCAGGTCCCCGACGCCATCCGTGCAGCGCTGTTGGCGGACGGACCCACCGTGATCCATATGACCCTAGATCGTGCTTGGGTGTCGGTCGATCAGCCAGCCGCCACGACCGAAGCGGGGGTCACCGCCGACGCGGCCTTCAGTGCGGAAGAGAGCATCACTCCGGCGTCGGCGGTCGTGGAGTCCTGACGACACCGTCGGGTATCGCGCGGGTCATGGCCATGGCGCCGTAGGCGCGCCCGGATTCCGCGTCTGGTCCAGACTCGACGAGTGTGAAGCCGAGGCGCCGGTAGAAGCGCAACCCCGGCTCATTGCTCGCCACGACCCAGAGCACGACACGCTCCGCTCCCCAGGCGGCGGCCCAGTCGCTGGCAGTCTCCATCAGCGCCCGCCCCACGCCGCCCCGCCGTACCCGCGGTTCGACCCACATGGAGAACACCAGGGCCACATCGGGCGGACGGTGTCGGACCAGCACCACACCGACGGCGTCAGGCGGTCCGTCGCCATCCGTCTCGGCGATGAACCAGGCGCGCCGGTCGCCATCGCTTGAGGCCCTGACCTCTGCCGACCATTCCGCGTCGGGCCGTGCTGCCGCATCGTCGAACGATTGGCCGAAGGCATCGGGGGCGTCGGAAAGGCTTCGCATTCGCAGCTGTCGCAGCAACTGGGCGTCGTCGGACCGGATCCGACGGACACGGAGATCCATGGGTCGCATCTTGGCACGTCAGGTGGCGGCGCTACGCCGTGCCGAGGTGTGCGCAAACGGCTCAACAGCGCCATCGCGCTCTGTCATCATGCCGCCTGGAGACGGCACGGAGTACGACCCGAGCATGGTGGCCACTCAGGCGTGTTCAATGCCGGTCCGGGCTCGCCGGCATCGTTCTCACTGACGTTCCCGGATGAGGGTACCTATCCCTGACTCTCGCCGGCCTCGTCCGTTGAGTCGTTACCACACGTCGCCGGGTCGCCACTCGCAACTGATGGGCGCGTCGAGGTCGAAGGTGGGGGAGGAGGGCGTCGGCAGGACCAGGATGTAGCCGTCATCGTCGGGCGTCCGGAGGGGGCCGCGTGCCGTCCGCACCGAGGATGGGCCACGCCAGGTCAGCCATCCCAGTCGTTCATAGAAGCGGTGGCTGCCGGTGCCCAGTGCCCCCATCTCGAACCCGTCCCGGATATAGGACCCGACATCGCGCATCACCTTGGTGCCGAGCCCCGTTCCCTGACGCTCGCGGTCGGTCGCGACGGCCTCCACGTAACCGGTCCGCAACGGGCGGCCGTCGACGTGGAGCTCGCGCTCCACGACGGAGGCGTGCACGACGATCACGCCGTCGACCTGGAGGGTGAAGTGAAGCCCGCCGATCGCGTGCTGCCAGTCCTCCTCGCTGAAGCTCTCGTCCTCTTCGGGCCCGAAGGCGTCCTGGAGAAGCACGCGGATAGCTGCGACATCGCCCGCGGTCAGGTCGTCTGTGACGCTCCTTCGCAAGTGGACACCTGGGATCCCGCCATCCCTCGTATCTGACGTCCTCGGATCACCGCGCTGCGTCATTTCATGGTCTCGGATCGGACGTTCCCGCCAAGCAACCGGTCGAACGGGATCGGATCCGTGAAGGGATCGCTCGGAGCTCCACGGGAAGACGCGGCGATCGACGATGCCAGCTCACGCCCAGCGCGTTCGATGCGGCCGACCAGATCATCGGCGCCGTCGGCCGCCCGTTGCCCCCAGTCTTCCGAGGCGGCAAAGACAGCCGTCGGAACGGTGGCAGCGTTGAGGTAGGCGAACAGCGGCCGGAGCGCGTGCTCAAGAGCCAGTGAATGACGCGCCGTTCCCCCGGTGGCAGCGAGGAGCACCGGTTTGCTAGCAAGACCGTCGCGCTCCAGCAGGTCGAAGAACAGCTTGAACAGGCCACTGTAGGAGGCGTTGAAGATGGGCGAGACGGCGATGAGCCCATCTGCGGCGACCAGCGTGCCGACGGAGTCGTGAAGTCGCGGGCTGGGGAAGCCCGCCAGAAGGTTGTTGGTCAGATCCTGGGCGTGGTCGCGCAGCTCCAGGACCGTGACCACGGGCTGGATCGCCCGCTCGCGCAGGAAGCGCTCCGTCGCGTCCGTCAGCCGGTCGGCCAGCAGGCGGGTCGAGGAAGGTTGGCTGAGGCCGGCAGTGACGACGGCGAGCGAACGGCGCTCCATCCGATGCTAGACCGCCCCCGCCAGGGCGGTCTCCTGTGAAGCCTCTGCATCGATCTCCCGGGCGTGCCCGGCCGCGGTCAGGCTGGCGTGCGTCGGCGCCTGCGGCACTCCCTCCGGTCGGAGGATCTCGAACTCGCGGCGCAGCACCGGCACTACCAACTCGCCGAGCATATCCATCTGCTCGAGCACTGATCCGAGTGGGAGGCCCGCATGGTCCACCAGGAAGAGCTGTCGCTGGTAGTCGCCCACGATCTCACGGAACGAGAGCGTCCGGTCGATGACCTGCTGCGGGCTGCCCACGGTCAGCGGGGTCTGCTCCATGTAGTCCTCGAGCGAGGGACCGCCGCCGTAGACCGGCGCTTCATCGAAATAGGGACGGAACTCCCTGATGGCGTCCTGGCTGTTCGGCCGCATGAAGACCTGGCCGCCGAGGCCGACGATGGCCTGGTCGGCCCGGCCGTGCCCGTAGTGCTCGAAGCGCTGGCGGTATAGAGCGACCATCCGGCGAACGTGCTCGCTGGGCCAGAAGATGTTGTTGTGGAAGAAGCCATCCCCGTAGTAGGCGGCCTGCTCCGCGATCTCCGGGCTGCGGATCGAGCCGTGCCAGACGAAGGGTGGGATGCCGTCGAGCGGTCGCGGCGTCGAGGTGAAGGCGGTGAGGGGGGTGCGGAAGCGACCCTGCCAATCGACGACGTCCTCGCGCCAGAGGCGGCGAAGGAGAGCATAGTTCTCCACCGCCAGCGCGATCCCATTGCGGATGTCCTGCCCGAACCAGGGGTAGACGGGTCCCTGGTTGCCGCGGCCCATCATCAGATCGACCCGGCCGCCCGCGAGGTGCTGCAACATCGCGTAGTCCTCGGCGATCTTGACCGGGTCGTTGGTGGTGATGAGCGTCGTCGCAGTGGACAGGATGAGGCGAGTCGTCCGCGCCGCGATGTAGCCCAGCATGGTGGTAGGGGAGGAGGCCACGAACGGGGGGTTGTGGTGCTCGCCGCTGGCGAAGACGTCCAGGCCCACCTCTTCCGCCTTGAGCGCGATGGTGACCATCGCTTCGATACGCTGATGCTCGGTGGGAGCCTGGCCGGTCATGGGATGGGGGGTCACATCGCTGACCGAGAAGACGCCGAATTGCATGGGGCGATACTACCGGCGCCCGCTCACCCAGATCGCGCAGACTGGCTGCCCTTAGGCCACCGCGGCTTCTCTCGGGCGCAGATAGCGGCTGGTCAGGGAGTGCTCTGCTCCCATCAGCTCCATCGGTGGGCCTTCGAAGATCACCCGCCCGCCCTTGTTGCCGCCCTCCGGGCCGAGATCGACGATCCAGTCGGCGTTGCGGATAACGTCCAGGTTGTGCTCGATGACGATGACCGTGTTGCCCGCGTCCACGAGCCTGTCCATGATCGCCAGCAGGTGGCTTATGTCTGACATGTGGAGCCCGGTGGTGGGCTCATCCAACACGTAGATGTTGCCCTTTCGATGCAGCTCGCTGGCCAGCTTGATGCGCTGGGCCTCACCACCGGAGAGGGTGCTGAGCGGCTGTCCCAGGCTGAGATAGCCCACTCCGACGTCGGTCATGGCCTGGAGCTTTCGTGTGATCTCCGGTCGCTGGAAGAAGGTCAGAGCCTCGTCGACCGTCATCGCCAGGACATCGCTGATCGAGCGGCCGTCGAGCCTGTAGGCGAGCACCTCGTCCTTGAAGCGCCGTCCTTCGCAGTTCTCGCAGGGCGTCTTGACGCCATCCAGGAAGGCCAGGTCCGTATAGATGACGCCGGTGCCCTTGCAGTTCTCGCAGGCACCCTTGGAGTTGAAACTGAAGAGCGCGGAGTCGACCCTGTTGGCGCTGGCGAAGGCCTTGCGCACGTCATCCATCACGCCGGTATAGGTCGCCGGGTTGGAGCGGCTGGAGGCGCCGACGGCCGCCTGGTCGATGACGATCGCGTGCGGGTGCTGAGGCAGGAACGAGTCGTTGATGAGCGAGCTCTTTCCGGAACCCGCGACGCCCGTGATGGCCACCAGCACGCCCGAAGGGATGTCCACGCTGACGTCCTGGAGGTTGTTGGCGCGTGCGTTCCGGATGGGCAGGACTCCCTTGGGCGGTCGGGGCAACTCCTTGATCGGTAGCGACCGGAGCAGGTGGCGGCTGGTCACGGTGTCAGCAGCCAGGAGTGCTTCGTACGTTCCCTGGAAGACGATCTCGCCACCTGCCCGGCCCGCCCCCGGGCCGACGTCGATCACGTGGTCAGCTGCCTTGATCACATCCGGGTCATGCTCGACGACGATGATCGTGTTCCCCTTGTCACGCAGCTTCTGGATCAGCTCGTTGAGGCGGTGCACGTCGCGGGGGTGCAGCCCGACGCTCGGCTCATCGAAGACGTACATCACGTCGACCAGGCTGCTGCCGAGGTGCTTGACCATCCTGACCCGCTGCGACTCGCCGCCCGACAGCGTGTCCGTCTCGCGGTTCAGGCTCAGGTAGTCGAGGCCGATGTCGACCATGTGCTGGAGGCGCTCGATGAGCATGGCGAGCATCGGCAGGGCCACGGGGTCGCCCCGGATGCGTTCCAGCAACCCGATGAGCTCGCCCACCCCCATCGCGGACAGCTCAGCGATGTTGCGGCCATCGATGCGGCTCGCTAGTGCCGCCTGGCTGAGGCGCGCTCCCTTGCACAGAGGACAAGGTCGCGGGCGGAGGTATGGGTCGACCGCCCGTTGTGTGCGCTCCGACAGCGTCTTGATATCCCGGCGCACGTAGGCTTTCTCGACCTTCTCGATGATGCCCATGTAGGTCGCGTTCATCGAGCCTTCGCCGATGCGCAGCTTGTACTTGCGCGGCTTGCTGCGGAGGAGCAGATCCATCTCCTCGGGCGTGTAGTCGGCCAACTTCTTGTCGTTGTCGAAGAGGCCCGACGCGGCGTAGCTCTGCAGCTCCCAGCCGGCGAAGAAGGGCACTTGGACGGCGCCTTCGTTGAGCGAGCGCGAGAGGTCCACCAACTCCTCCCACACGATCCCGGTCTTCCGGCCCAGGCCGTTGCATTCGGGGCACATGCCCTGAGGGTCGTTGAAGGAGAAGGCGTTGGCGTAGCCGGCGGCAGGCTGCCCCAGGCGCGAGAAGAGCAGCCGCAACACCGTATAGATGTCGGTGACCGTGCCAACCGTGGAGGTGGAACCGCCGCCCAGCCGCTTCTGGTCGACGATGACGGCCATGCTCAGGTTCTGGATGGAATCGGCATCCGGCTGGGGATAGCGGGGCAGGAAGCTCCGCACGAAAAGGCTGAAGTTCTCGTAGAGCTGGCGCTGCGCCTCGGTCGCGATGGTGTCGAAGACGATGGAGGACTTGCCTGAGCCGGACACGCCGGTGAAGACCGTGATGCGCCGCTTGGGGATACGCAGAGAGATGCCCTTGAGGTTGTTCTCACGGGCGCCGCGGATCTCGATGTATTCGGTCACAGGTTCATCGTCTCCTTTAGTCAACGTTGAAGACGGCCTTCGCGCCGATAACTCATCGCTATCGTACGGCTATGGTTGCCCGGTGGCAGTGACCTACCGGGCCCCGGGCGTGATCCTCACCGAGCGAGAGCACGCCGTCCCGCTCGCCCACGGCGCGCCTGACGGCCCCTCTATCACCGTCTTCACACGCGAGGTCGCCGCGCCCGGGGGCGAGGACAAGCCGTACCTGCTCTTCCTCCAGGGAGGACCCGGGCACGAGGCGACGCGGCCGACGAGCCCGCCGTCGGGATGGCTGAAGCGGGCGCTGCAGGACTATCGGGTGTTGCTGATGGACCAGCGAGGCACGGGTCGCTCGACGCCTGTGGGCCGCGAGGTCCCAGGCGAGACCTCGCAGGAGCAGGCGGAGTACCTCATGCACTTCCGGGCCGACTCCATCGTCCGCGACGCGGAGCTGATCCGCGAAGAGCTTGGTGTGGCCCAGTGGAGCGTGCTCGGTCAGAGCTTCGGCGGCTTCACCTCGATGACCTATCTGTCGATCGCGCCGGAAGGACTGCGGGAGGCGTTCATCACCGGTGGGCTGTCGCCCGTCGGTCAGCCGGTGGACGACATCTATGGCGCGACGTACGTCCGGCTCATCGAGAAGAACCGGGCCTACTTCGAGCGCTACCCGGGTGACCGCGGGCGGACGCGGGAGATCCTGCGGAGACTCGAGGAGGAGGACGTTCGGCTGCCTTCGGGCGACCGTCTGACCTCCCGGCGCTTCCGCCAGCTCGGGGGATGGCTGGGCGACAGCGCTGGCTTCGAGCTCCTGCACCACGTGCTCGAGCTACCGTTCGGCTCGAATGCCTTCCTCTACGACACGGAGAACGCCGTGCGCTTCGGGCGCAATCCGATCTATGCCACGCTGCACGAGTCCTCCTACGCGGACGGGGTGCCGACGCGCTGGTCCGCGGCGCGGCTGCTTCCCGCCGAGGTAGCAGAGGAGGGCCTCTTCACGGCGGAACACATCTTCCCCTGGATGTGGGAGGACTACGGCGCTCTGCGCGGCCATCGCGCGGCTGCGGAGTTGCTCGCCGAGCATCCCTGGGCCCGTCTCTACGACGGCGCCCGGCTTAGCCACAACAAGGTGCCGGTGGCGGCCACCATCTACGTCAATGACCTGTATGTCGAGAGCGCGTTCGCTGAGAAGACGGCGGCTAAGATCCGCGGCCTCAAGGTCTGGATCACGAACGAGTACGAGCACAACGGCCTACGTGCGGACGGGGAGCGTGTACTCGGGCGCCTGATCGACCTCCTTCGCGGCCGGACGTAGCAGGCGCTACTCCAGCTCGAGTCGCTCGTAAGCGAGCGTCATCTCCTCGATGGCGACATCGGTCCCGCGTGCGTTGAACGGCCCGCTCGTGTGCTGGACGATGCGGGCGCGGAGGAGCCGCCATGTCATCACGCTCGCGGTTCGATCCTCGTTCATCAATCGGATCACCACCGTGCGGATACCCGGCTGGATCCCCGTTCCGGATCTGGTCGAACCACTGGTACAGGTTCAGCGAGCCGATCAGCCCTCTCTTGAGCGTTACGTCGCTCACCCGCGCAAGATCGGTGATGTTGCGTGGATGGTTCTCCCTCTCATTGCCGTTCCGGTACTCGATGACAGCCAGGCTCATGCGGATCGCGCTGCATTCCTGGAAGCCGGCTTCCGGCCCCTCCGTTTCGCAGGTCCCGAGATCGACCAGGAAGTTGAGCTGGCCATAGGGGTCGTCGCGAAGAACGGCCATCTCAGCCTCCCGTGGTCGGTGGGTCGTGGTCCAGCGAGACGAGATCATCGAGGTCAACTCGAGCTCTTCCCAGGCGATGCCGTCAGCCAGGGCGTCGAAGGCCTCTCGGTCGCCCCTCTTCGCCTGGTCGACGAGTGCTCGCTGCACTGACTCTCCTTCCCTGGGATCGGTCCGGTTGGGCACGATCACACGGGAGAGGGTTCTCCCTGCCCGAAAGGTTCAATCCAGCGTCGAGCGGCGCGTGGGCACGTGCTCCTACTCGACGGGGACCACGCGATAGACAGCTCGCGGTTCGGCCAGGCCCTTCAGCTCATGCAGTCCGCGGTGCTCGAAGTCGAGCCGGGAACCCGCCAGCAGGTCCTGCGTGGTCCACGAGACGAACACTTCTCCAGGGCCAGCAAGGTCGACGATGCGCGAGCCGACGTGGACCGCCAGTCCACGCACGCTGCCCGCCTCCTGTTCCACCTCTCCGGTGTGAACGCCGACGCGAACCTGGAGGTCGAGGGCAGCCACTGCGGCCACGATGGCCAGTCCGGCGCGGACGGCGGCCTCGGCCGAATCGAACAGGCAAAGGAAGCCGTCGCCGGTGGTGGCGAGTTCGCGACCACGAAATCTGGTCAATCGTTCGCGGACGACATCGTTGTGCTCGGCCAACAGGTCCTGCCAGCGACCGTCGCCGAGCCGCCGCGCGATGGCGGTCGAGTCGACGATGTCGGTGAAGAGGATCGTGGCCAGCGCCCGCCTGGTGCTCACGCCCACCTCGCGACCGTAGGCACGGGCGGGTCCCCAGTCGATGCTCACCCAGCTCTCGTCGCCGACCACCCAAGCATCGTGGCCGGAAGGGATCTCGTAGATCTCGTCGGGCCCCGTTTCCATCTCGGCGCCATCCGCCGTCTCGACGTGTAGTCGCCCCGAAATGGTGTAACCGTAGTGGTGGAACTGGCAGCGGTCGGTACCCGCGATCGGCCTCATCACCTCGCTCCAGCGCCAACCAGGCAGGTGTACGAAGCGCGTGACGACGAAGTCCCCCAAGTCGAATAATTCCGCCCGCCCCAGCGGATACTCACGGACCTCGTCCGCGCGGTTCAGGGACCGTCGCTGTAGCTTTGCCATCTGTCGATCATCCTACTCCAGCTCGAGTCGCTCGTATGCGAGGGTCATCTCCTCTATGGCGACGTCTGTCCCTTTGGCGTTGAACGGTCCGCTCGTGTGCTTGACGATGCGGGCTCGGAGGAGCCTCCAGTTCATCACGCTCGCACTGTGGTCCTCGCTCATCAAGCTGATCATGACCGTGCGGATGGCGGCTGCATCCCCGTTGCGGATCTGGTCCAGCCACTGGTAGAGGTCGAGGGAGCCGACGAGTCCGCGCTTGAGCGTGACGTCGTTCACCCTGTGAAGACCGGTGAGCTTGCGCGGAGCGTTCTCCCTTTCATTGCCGTTCCTGTACTCGATGACGTCCACGCTGGTGCCTATCCCGCTGCACTCCTGGAAGCCGGCCTCCGGCCCCTCGGTCTCGCCGGTCCCCAGATCGACCAAGAAGTTGAACTGAGCGTACGGGCGGTCGCGAAGAACAGCCATGTCAGCCTCCTGTGATCCCTGGATCGCGTTCGAGCCAGACGAGGTCGTCGAATGCCAGCTCGAGCTCCTCCCAGGCGAGATCGTTGGCCAGAGCGTCGAACGCTGGCCCCGACCAGCGGCAGGGCCACGCACGCAGGAGTCGCCACGAATTGACGAGCTCCCCGCCCGGGCTCGAGAGCTGGCGGATCGTCACGTCGCGACGCTCGTCCTTGCCTTCGACGATGAGCCTGCGCCAGTCATAGAGGTCTGTCGACTTCGTAAGGGCGCGACGGAGCACTACGGTGGCGAAGCGATGCACGTACTGGTCGGGAAGACCCTCGATATCCGTCACCGAGGTGAGCCGGCTCACGCCAGCGAGGCCGAGGACCCGATCTCCGATCAGGACCTCGAAAGAGTCGATCGGGAGCAGCGGCTCGCGCTCGCGCGAGGGCATCGTCACGGATGCTACCGCGGGCGCATGTGCCGTGCAGGGGCCCTCACCAGGACCGCGGGAGGACCAGCTCGTCGGCGCGACGGTGCCCGTGCTCGATCAGGTCCCGCAGTCAGTCGCCGCCTACGTGCCGCTCGATCCCATCGACGGATCCATCGGGCTCATGAGCTGGAAGAGGTTGCCGTCGGGATCGGCCAGCGTCGCGATCTGGCCGGGCATGCCCTCGAAGCCGTACGGCTCCTTCTCGACGGTGGCACCGGCCGCCACCAACCGCTCGAATTCTCCCTTCACGTCCGGCGTCTCGATGTTCCAGATGAGGCGACCGGGATGGGCGTTTCGGCCCTTGACCTCACTGTGCGGCCCCACCGTCACGAACCCGCTGCCGATCTGCCAGCCGGTGTGGCCGCCATCGGAAAAGCCTGGCTCCCCGAACACCTTCGTGTAGTAGTCGACCAGGCGCTGCGGGTCCTCGGACCCCGATGAGGATGCTGTTGAAGTCCATGTCGTCTCCTTCACTCACTCTGTCGTGTGGCTGAGGTCGCCGTCGGCCGCCCGTCGCAGCGCATCGACCTCGATCTTGCCCATCTGGAGCATCGCCTCGATGGCGCGGCGGGCGCGGTCCTGATCTGGATCGTCCATCATCTCGTTCAGCTCACGCGGCACGATCTGCCACGACAGGCCGAAGCGGTCCTTGATCCATCCGCAAGGGCCCGGCTGACCGCCTTGCGCTGCCAGCGCCTCCCAGAGCCGATCGACCTCGGCTTGGTCGTCACACTCTAGGACGAACGAGACCGCCTCGTTGAACCGGAACTCGGGACCACCGTTGAGGCCCTGGAACTTCGAGCCGCCAACCGTGAAGTCGACCGTCAGGACCGTGCCCGCGGGGCCGCTCGGGGTGTCGGCAGGGGAGCGCCAGACCTTGTCGATGTGGCTGTCGGGCACGAGGCCCACATAGAACTCAGCCGCCTCCTCAGCCTTGCCGTCGAACCACAGGCACGCATAGGGCTTCTTCATCTCGTTCTCCTTCATCAGCGAGTCGGCCGCCCGCCGCTCGTCACCGTATTAGACGGCGGTCCGCCGCGCGACTCATCGGTGGCTGGGGGCCAGCTGACGCCCCCACCGTCAGCTCTCGCACGTGTCACGTGGACGCACTCCCAGCCGCGCGTCGGTCGCTTCGTCGGCCTTTCCGTCGAAGAAGCGGTCGAGGACCCGCGAGAAGAGTGGCTCGTCGGGCGAGGCCCGGTGGAAGAGCGTCATCGACGACCGCAGCTTCTTCGCATCGGTCCGACCGAAGATAGCCTCCGCGGTGCCGGCCTCGCTCACGAGCAGGAGCTGGACACATTGGCGCAGTCGCTCGCTGAGCAGGGGGTGATGAAGGTACGCCCGCGCCTCGTCGAGGGAGGAGATCGCGTAGCGACGCGACATGTCGCTGTCCCCGAGCCCGGCGATCTGCGGGAACACGAACCACATCCAGTGGCTCTCCTTGTGACCGCCCCGGAGTTCGTCGAGAACGCGTTCGTAGACGCCAGCCTGGCCGTGCACGAAATGATCGAGGTCGTGGCGCGGTGCGCCCGGATGCCCGGCCTTCATGTCGCCTCCTTGTGTTTCGCGACGCGCCTATCGGTGACGGGTGTGGACGACTATGCGCTCGTATCATGGGCATGATGAGCCCGTTGACGTTCCTCGACGAGACCGTCGCCCTCCTCGCGCGGACACCGCGTGTCGTGCGTGAGCTTCTCGCCGATCTGCCCGAGGGATGGCTAAGCGAACCCGACACTGCTGGCGGCTGGACGGGGCGCGACGTCGTCTCCCACCTCATCTCGGCCGAGCTCGACGACTGGATCCCGCGTGCCGAGATCATCCTTCGATACGGCACGAGCCGGCCGTTCGACCCCTTCGACCGTTTCGCCCACTCGGACCGCGACCGCGGCGTGCCGCTGACCGCGCTCGTCGAACGCTTCGCTGAGCTGCGTTCGGCGAACCTCGCACGGCTTCACGAGCTCCTCCGCGACGCCGCGGACCTGGAGCGCCGCGGGCGCCATCCGGAGCTCGGCGAGGTGACACTCCGCCAG
>JBBSMF010000005.1:0-16289 GCA_038233295.1 Candidatus Limnocylindrales bacterium
GGCGCCCCTTGCGCCGGCGCAGCCGCTGGCGAAAGGCGCGCAGGGTGAAAGCGTCATCCAAGGGCTCAGGCCCATGCTCGGCGAACAGATCGGCCGCGACGTCCGCGCCCAGGACCCGGCCGGCATCGTCGCGACGGTCCAGGCCCACGCGGGCGAACTTGCGCACGTCCCGCAGCAGGAGCCAGCGACCGTCGGCCAGCTCGAAACGCAGGTGGACGTGGCGATCGTGTTCCGTGCCGCCCGGCACCATGTAGAGCTGGCCCGTCATCTTCACCTGGAGCGCCCGGACGCCGTCGCCGGACAGCGATATGACCAACCACTTCGCGCGCCGCGCCACGTCCAGGATCTCCCGGCCGCGCAGGCCGTCTGCGAAGCGCTCCGGCGCAGGATGCTTCACGACGCGCGGCCAGTCGAACCAGACATCACTGATGACCGCGCCCACCGCCAGTGGGCGCAGCTCGCGCGCGATCGTCTCGACCTCCGGCAGCTCGGGCACCCGCTGAGTCTAGGTTCGCGTCGCTCCGGCCGTGGATGGACGGGGGATGGGCGTCATCGACTCCCAGTCGTCGCCCGTCTTCAGGTCTACGTCGAGCGGCACGTCCAGCGTCATGGCGCTCTCCATGACCTCACGCACGACCGGTGCCAGATCTCCCAGCTCCGAGCGCGGCACCTCGAAGAGCACCTCGTCGTGCACGGAGAGGAGCATCCTGGCCCCCGACCCATCGCTGCGCAGCCGCCTGTGGAGGCGGATCATGGCGATCTTCATGGCGTCGGCGGCTGTTCCCTGGATGGGCATGTTGATGGCCATCCGCTCGCCGGAACCACGCAGCGTGGAGTTGCGCGCCTCCAGCTCGGGTATCCAGCGGCGCCGGCCCAGCAGCGTCTCCACGTAGCCCTGCCGCTTGGCAACGTCCTTGATGTGGATCATGTAGTAGGCGATGCCGCTGTAGGCCGCGAAATAGGAATCGATGAACTCCCGCGCGTCGGCGCGGCCGATGCCCGCCCGCGACGCCAGCCCGAAGTCGCTCATGCCGTAGGCCAGCCCGAAGTTGACCATCTTGGCCATCGACCTCTCGTCCGCGGTCACGTCGGCGGCATCCTTCCTGAGCACCCGGGCGGCCGTCTCGCGATGGATGTCGGCCCGTCGCTCGAAGGCTTCTCGGAGGTGCACGTCGCCCGACACGTGGGCCAGGATGCGCAGCTCGATCTGGCTGTAATCCGCGGCCAGAAGCGTCTTGTCGGGATCGCCCGCCACGAAGGCGCGCCGGATGCGGCGGCCGAGCTCGGTCCGGATGGGGATGTTCTGGAGGTTCGGGTCGGTCGAGGAGAGCCGGCCGGTGGATGCCACGGCCTGGTGGAAGGTCGTGTGCAGCCGGCCCGTGACAGGGTCGAGCAGAAGCGGTAGCGCATCGACGTAGGTGCTCTTCAGCTTGGTGTAGAGCCGCCAGTCCAGAAGCATGGGGATGGCCGGGTGCGCCGGGCGGAGCTCTTCCAGCACCGACGCATCGGTCGAGTAGCCGGTCTTGGTCCGCTTTCCGCGCGGCAGGTCCAGCTCGTAGAAGAGCACCTGCTCCAGCTGCTTGGGGCTGCCCAGGTTGAACTGGTGCCCGACCGCCTCGAAGATTCCCGACTCCAGGCGCGCGATCTCCGCCTTGAACGTCTCCGCCAGCGTTCCCAGCGCCGCCCGGTCGATGGCCACGCCGGTGGCCTCCATGTCAGCCAGCACGGGGATCAGCGGCAGCTCCAACTCCCCCAGGATGCTTCGTAGAGCGGGCTGCCCGTCCAGGTCGGCGCGCATCGATTCGTGCGCAGCGGCGGTGGCCAAAGCCTGTATGACGGCATGTTCCGGACCGCCCAGCTCACCGGCCTTGGGCAGCTCAAGGCCCAGCCGCTCCGCACTGATGTCGGCCAGGCTCTGACTGCGCAGAGCGGCGTTGAGGATGTAGGCGGCGACCTGCGTATCGAAGATGGCTCGCGGCAGGGCGGCCGCGCACGCCGTGGTGGCACTCGCTTCGGCACGCGGATCGCGGCGGCAGAGCTCCCAGACCAGGAGCTGCTTGATCTCGTGGCCGACGAGCGGCCGGCCGGCCTCCATGATCGCGGCGGCCAGGCCCACCGCTTCTCCGGCGCCGGCGGCCACGACACGGCCGTCGCGCCCGGCCACGGCCAGGCCGAGCAGTGAGCCACGCCGCGGACGTGGGTCGTCGAGTGCCAGGCCGACGGTCAGCTCAGGCTGCGAGCGGAGCCAGGCCACGACGTCCGCCGCCGAGCCGAAGCGCTCGAACGACCCGGGATCCCGCAGCCCAGCCGCCAGCCGGCCGCGGGCGGCATCCCCGGGAACCGCCTCGACCGGCATGCCAGCGGCGTTGGGCGCCTGCGCCTGGTTCGTGGGTTCCGCGCCGTCACGCCCATTCCCGGCAGGGTCTGCCGGCGCCTCAGGACGATCGGAGGAGATCGAGGCGAAGTCGAGGCTCAGCTGAAGGCCGCTGCCCTCGCCCAGGAGCGACCGGCCGCGTCCTCCGTCCGAGCCTCCTGATGCCGGAGTGCGGCCGGCCACCAGTGCTGCCGGCACCGGCGCGGAGCGATCCGCCTCCCGCAGCAGGTCGCCCGGTGCCCGGGCGTTCTCGCCCTCCATGCCGGGCAGCCGCTCCACCAGGGACCGGAACTCATACTCCCGGAAGAGCCGCAGCACCTCGGCTCGGTCGTAGTCGCCCAGGCCGGCGATGGACAGGTCGAGCTCGATGGGAACGTCGCGCTCGATGGTCACCAGCTCCCGCGACAGGAATACCTGCGCGCGCTGCTCGGCCAGCTTGGCGCGGAATCGATCGGGCTTCAGCGTGTCGATGGCGGCGTAGATCCCTTCCAGCGAGCCATGTTCCTGGAGCCACTTGGCGGCCGTCTTGTCGCCCACGCCAGGAACGCCGGGGATGTTGTCCGTCGCGTCGCCCTTGAGCGCCTTGAAGTCGATCATCTGGTGCGGTCGAAGCCCGTAGCGCTCGAAGATGCGATCAGGCCCGTACATGACGGTCGAGGCGACCCCCGTGCGGGTCGTCATCAGCTGCGTCCGCTCCGACGCCAGCTGCAGCATGTCCAGGTCGCCCGACACGATGACCGACTCCAGGCCACGCGCCTCGGCCTGCCGGGTCAAGGTCCCGATGAGGTCGTCGGCCTCGAAGCCCGCCAGCTCGTGTATCGGGATGCGGAACGCGCCCAGGAGCTCCCGCACCAAGGGGAACTGGTCGCGCAAGTCGTCAGGGGTCGGGCGTCGCGTGGCCTTGTAGTCCACGAAGCGGTCGTGGCGAAAAGTCCGGCCGACATCAAAGCAGGCCATCACATAGTCCGGCTTCACGTCCTGGAAACCGCGCAGCACGATGCTCCAGAAGCCGAACACGGCGTTGACCAGCTGCCCGCGACTGGTCGTCAGGGGCGTCTCGATGAGGGCGAAGTACGCGCGGTAGATGAGGCTGTGCGCGTCGAGCAGCATGAGCCGTTCCACGCGCCCGAGTGTAGCCGTGGAGCCCGGCTCGCGAGGTCGTCGCCGGCTCGCGAGGTCGTCGAGAGACTCCCGATCGGAGCCCGGCGGCCCGCGAGCCCACGGTCGACGGCACTATCGTCGCTCAGCGGCCCCGGAGGCCGACGGCTCGGGGCCGAGCCCGGGCAAGTCGAGGGTCGGACGGCACTACCGTCGAATGGAGCCATGAGAGTCGAGGTTCGCGACGACTGACAGCGGCAACACGCTGTGGACCGCCGCCCATTCCGCTCCAGGAAGATGATCACTGTCAAGGGACGGCGCCGTGGCCCCCGTGGAGATCCCTCGCGACGATAGTGGCGTCAGTGGCCGGCCCACGGCTCATGTCCTGTGGTGGGACCGGAGTACGGGGTCTTCCGCGACGATAGTGGCGTCAGTCGGTGCACTGAGCCACTCCGGCCCCTCGCTGCGCCGACCGGCGCCTCCCCCTAACGGATGGCCCGGTCGCGCGCCCTTCGCTGCGCGAGCACGCGCAGGATGATCAGGGCCAGGCCCATCGATCCGAGCAGAAGTCCGAATGTCACCAGCCCGGTACCCCGAGCCGCTCCCGCTTCCAGCTCGGCCAGTCGAGCCTCGGCGTCGCGTCGCGCCTCCACCGCCTCCGCCGCGGTGAGATCGGGCGGTGCCGGGCTGCCAGCCGGCTCGACCTGGCTACCGCTGACGACCGATGGTTCGGCTTTCGTGCTCGGGGCGTCGGTGCCGTTGCGACTCACGCCACCTGGCGCCGATTCCGTGCCGCCGACGACGTGGCCACTGGCCGGAGAGGCCACCGCCCGAGACGGCGGTACGCCGCTGCTGTTCCGTGGTAGCCCGCCGGAGTCCCCGTCATCGGCCTCGGCCGGAGCAGCTCCGCCACCCGCCGCGGCGGGAGCGGGCGCGCCCTCGGCAGGCGCGGTGCCGCCACCGTTGAGATCCACGGTGGGAGAGGCATCCGCGGCGCTGTACACCCCAGGCTCGTCGACCGCCGAGGATGCTCCGCCCATGTTGGGAAGTCCCATGCCGACGACCACCAGCACGAACCCGATGGCCACCGCAGCAGCCCCCAACGGCTGCAGGATGCCCAGGCGCGGGGCCGCAAGTCGCTCCAGGAGCCGTCCGATGAACGTTCCCCGCGCCATCCGTGCCTGCTCCCGAGACATCCGAAAGTCACGTGGTCGGGACGGAGAGGGAAGGCTCGTGGTGGCGCGCGCGATCATGTCCACGTCCCGGACCAGGGCCGCGCAATCGGGGCATCCAGCCCGAAGCGCCTCGGCGGCCGGGCGCTCGGTATCGGACAGGTCGTCGTCGGCCAGCCTGACCAGCAGGAGGCGCTCATGGGACTGGTGATCGCCGCCGGGCGGCGCCGGGTCATGGCGGAGCATCGTGTCTCCTGACGCATCGCTTCCCGGATCGGTTCCGCTTCTCCCGGGCAGCCGGGATGGCGTGCGGGCTCCTCATCAGTCGCGGAACAGGTCCATCTGGGCGGCTAGCAGGTCCCGGAGTGCCAGCCGTCCGCGGTGGATGCGCGACTTGACGGTGCCCAGCGAGACGCCCTGCATCTGGGCGATCTCCTGGTAGTCATAGCCCTCTATGTCGTAGAGCAGGATCGCGGCGCGCTGGTCCGGCGTGATCTGCTGGAGCGCGGCCGAGAGCGCCCGGTGACGAGAGCGAAGCATGGCCGTGTGCTCGGGGCCCTCTGCCTCGTCGGCCGGTGGCTGCCACGAATCATCCTCCCACTCGGGGTACGGGTCGGCCGGACGCCGCTTGCGGAGACGAAGCACGTCCGTAGCGGCGTTCAGTGCGATGCGGGTGATCCAGCTCCTGAAAGAGTCGCCGTGGAAGCGGTGCAGGTTCCGATAGGCGCTGAAGAACGCCTCCTGAACGGCGTCAGCGGCGGCCTCTCGGTCATTGACCACCCGCACGGTCAGCGCGAAGAGATAGTCCTGATAGAGCTCGACCAGGCGGTTGAAGGCATCCAGGTCACCGGCCAGCGAAGCCTCGACGAGCGCTCGATCACGTGCGCGGCGCTCTTCGGCGACCTGTCGGGCGTGGTCGTCCACCGTGACGAGTCCTCCAGCGCGCGTGATCGAGGCGGGCAGCTTGAGCGGTGCGGCCCGTCGGCACCGCGTGTGCCTCGGCGGCGGGAGTCTAGCATCGGCCGAGTCCTGTGGACCTCACTTTCCGTGACCCGACTCACGGCACGACCGGATCGGTCAGCACAGCACCGCAGCCTACCCACGCCCGTGCGAGAATCCTGCTCCGCGCCGAAGTGGCGGAATGGCAGACGCGATGGTCTCAAACACCATTGAGTGCAAGCTCGTGTGGGTTCGAATCCCACCTTCGGCACCAGACCCCTTCCGACCTCACCAGCCCTGCAAGGCGGATGAAAGGTTCGCGGGACGGACGTTCATGGTTCCGTAGAGTGCGCTCGGGCCAATCTGGCGCCATCCCGCCGTCGATGCCCGACGTCCGGGAGATCGGCCGCCCCAGCGGCTGGCTCACGCGCTCGCTCAGTGCTCCTGTCCCAGGCCCCCAGTCCTGTGGCCAGTGTGACGCCGCGCAACGCGAGATAGGACAACAGGCCGCCTTGCCGTGGCCGCCACCGTCGTGTCGTGCGACGTACATAGAAAGGGGGCGGGATGCGTGCCATCCGCCTGACGGCTGCAGCGATCGCGCTGGCCGTGCTACTGCCTGTCTTCGTGCCCGCAAGTGCCAACCCTGTCGCCGCGAGCACCCGAAGCTGCACCGGCTGGACCAGCCGGTCCGAGCCACCCAAGACGATCCGCGTCCTGCGCCGCACCGGCCAGGTCGTCGAGGTCCGCTTCAAGTCCTATGTGGCCCGAGTCATGGTCTCCGGTGAGTGGCCGGACTGGCTGCCCTACGGGACCCTCGAGGCAGGCGCCTTCGCCGCCAAGCAGTACGGCTGGTACTACGCGCTGGAGGGCAACCACCGGGACGGGTACGTCAAGGATGGGAAGTGCTACGACGTCAAGGACAGCACCATCGACCAGATGTATGCCCACTTCGGGAAGCCTACGGAGCGACAGAAGCGCGCCCGTGACGCGATGTGGGACCTGAGCCTGCGCCGTGAGGGCAGGGATGGGCGGCAGCGCTTCATCCTCACCGGCTACCGGTCCTACGGCTGGTCGAACACGTGTGGCCGAGACGCCCACGGCTGGAAGTTGTACGCCGCCTCCTCACAGGACTGCGGAGATCGCGGTTGGAGCGGCAAGAAGATCCTCAAGCAGTACTACGGCAAGTGGCGCGTCTCGTTCCGGTGAACGGGGAACGACCCACCGATGACCGGACGAGGGACTGACCGGGAGATTAAGCTGTCCAGGCGATGCCGCGGACGCTGAACGCCGCCTTTCTTCTGTCGCTGCTTATCGTCTGCATCGGCTTCGCGGCATCCTTTCTGATACTTCGCATCCTCATCCCTCAGACGGAGATCGCAGCCGGCATCGCGGGACTCTTCCTGGGTTCCGGTCCCTCCGTGCAGCGAACCTTGGAAGCGCGGCTGCCGCGTCCAACTGTGACGCTTCCTTCGCTGACTGGATACGAACGCTCCTGGTTCCTGATCCTGGTTGCGGGCACGGCGCTGGTCGCCCTGTCGACCGTGGCCGCGCCCCTCGGATCGTTGCTAGGTGGCCCTGTGACGGCGGTGGCCGCGAACCTGGCAGCGCTGCTCGCACTCCTGTCCCCGACCATCGGATTTGCCTTGGGCGTCTTTGCCGGGGCGCGCAGCGATCGTCACGGGGCGCTGGTGGCACTGGCCGCGGTGGTGCTGGGATACCTCCTGGGCACCGCCGCGACCGGACCTCTCATCGACCTTCTCGCCGGTGCGCCGCCGTCCGCTCCCCCGGGCGTCCCTGCCGCCCCTCCCGGTATGCCCGCCGTGCCGCCCGACCCGCGTCCGATCCTGCTTGGCGAAGGGCTGGGCGCATTCCTTCTGGATAACGGCTTGCCACTCTTGATCATGGCCTCGCTGTTGGGTGTCTGGCGCGGACAGCAGGCCCGCCTTTCCGGATACGTGGCCCACCTCCTGGCGGTGATGCCCCCCTCCGCGAGGACTGCCGTGGTGGAGCTCGCCTACGAGGAGAGCCAACGCGCGCTCGATAACGCGGCCGGATCGCCTGAGGCGGAGTCATGACCGCGATCAGCCCAAGCGCAACTCGGCGATGCCCTCGCCCAGACGCCGGCGGACCGCCGCCAGCAGCTCGGCGTCATAGGCCACGCCGGCCCGCAACTGCATCGGCCGTTCATCTGCGCCAGCCGGGATGTGCAGTACCACCGGCGTGTCGCCGGGGTGCTCGCGCAGGACATCGCGCAGGACCTGGAGCGCCTGGAGGAGGGACTCCTGCGGCGCACGGGCGAAGCGGACGTGGACGTGCTGCCCCGCCGATGCCTCCACGGGGACGGTGGTCGCTGCCCTCTCTGCGGCCAGGCGCCCTCGGGCCTCGTCCGGCCAGGGGGTCTCGTCGGACCCGTCCTCCGCAAGCGGCTCGAGCGAGGCCGGCTCGAGCGCGTCGACTCTCGGGTCGGAAGGAGGAGCCGCGCCCGGGGTCGGGTCGGACGGAACGACGCTGGCCCGCCGGCCGGCCCCCGGACCGCCGATGACCACCTCTAGATCGCCATCAAGTGCAACGCCACGCAGCGGAGAGACCCGAGGAATCGTCCGCACTGAGACCGAGCCCTTGGCGAGGACGGTCTCGGTGCGTGCCGCGGATGAGACGCTATCCGCCGTCTGCGGGGAGAACGGGGGCGGGGCCGCGACACCGGATGCACCCGTCGACCCATCGACCGGCATAGACCGCGTGCGAACGCCTCGGCGACCTCGATCGCCCTGAGCGACCTGTCGAGCGAAGGCCTCTGGGCCGAGCTCGCCGGCAGCTTCCCAGGTCCAGACCGAGTCGGCCAGGAGCACCGTCTCATCGCCCTTGTGGTCCACCCGACCGGCCACCAGCAGGATGGCATCGCCGATCCAGATCGGGCCGGTCTCCTCGAAGACCTTGGGAAAGACGACCACATCGAGCGACCCTTGAAGGTCCTCAAGCGTGGCGACGGCCATGGTCGACTTGGCTTTGGTCAGCACACGCCGCACCCCAGTCACGACCCCGCCGACGACGATCCGCTGCTGGTCCAGCTCCTCGCCCAGGTCCCCGCTGTAGGCATTCACGTAGGTTCCGATCTCCGTCGCCAGCTCGCCCAGCGGGTGGTCCGATAGATACAAGCCCAACAGCTCCTTCTCCCAGCGCAGCCGCTCACGGGCGGGCGCCTCGGTGGCCTGGGGGAGTGGCCGTTCCAGCGGCGCCCCCTCGTCCAAAGCGTCGAAGAGGGATCCCTGGCCGCTCACCCGATCGCGCTGCTGCGCCTGGCCCGCGGCCATGGCCTCGTCGAGGGCGAGGAGCAACTGCGCCGGATGCCCGAACCGGCCCATTGCCCCCACCCTGATGAGCGACTCCAGCACGCGCTTGTTGCCCAGCCGCAGATCCACACGCGCGCAGAGGTCGGCCAGCGACCGGAACTCGCCGTCCTTCTCGCGACACTCGATGATGGACTCGATGGCTCCCTGGCCCACGTTCTTGACGGCCAGCAGCCCGAAGCGGATGGCCTCGCCCTCGACCGTGAAGTGCAGGCCGCTGAGGTGCACATCCGGCGGCCGGACCTCGATGCCCAGGCGCCGGCATTCCGCGATCGCCGCCGCCACGCGTTCCGAGCTGTCGCGGACCGCGGTGAGCACGCTGGTCATGTACTCGACCGTGTAGTTGGCCTTGAGGTAGGCGGTCTGGTAGGCGATGAGGCCGTAGCAGGTCGCGTGGGCCTTGTTGAAGCCGTAGCGCTCGAAGGGCTCGAAAGCCTTGAAGACGGCGTCGATGGTGTGCGGCGCGACGCCGCGCTCGGCGGCCTGGGTGACGAACTTCTCCTTCTGCGCACGCAGCACGGATGACTTCTTCTTGCGGATGGCATAGCCCAGCGTGTCCGCCTCCGGCCCGGTGAAGCCGCCCAGGGCGATGGCCGCGGACATGATGTCCTCCTGGTACACGAAGATCCCGTAGGTCTTGGCCAGGTACGGCTCCAGCAGCGGGTGCAGGTAGCTGACCGGTTCCGTGCCGTGCTTGCGGCGGATGTAAGCCGGGATGTTGTCCATCGGCCCGGGCCGGAACAGCGCCACCATGGCCGCCAGGTCCAGCACGGAGGTCGGGCGCAGATCCTTGACGTAGCGCCGCATGCCCGGCGACTCCAGCTGGAAGACGCCGGTGGTCTCGCCCGATGAGAGCAGCTCGAAGGTCTTTCTGTCGTCTAGGGGGATATGGTCGATATCGATGGCCTCGCCTCGATGCGCCTGGATCAGGTCCACCGCCTGGCGCAGGATGGTCAGGTTCGAGAGCCCCAGGAAGTCGAACTTGAGCAGGCCCAATGCCTCCACGCCGTGCATCTCGTACTGGGTCATGACCGAGTCGGAGTTGGTGGCGCGCTGGAGCGGCATCAAGGTGGTCAGTGGCTCATCGCTGATGACCACGCCCGCGGCGTGCGTGGAGGCGTTGCGCGCGACACCCTCGACCTGCTGGGCCAGCTCCATGAGCTTGGCCACCTGTGGATCGGCCTCGACCATCTCGCGCAGGGGCGGCGCGACCCGCAGCGCCTCCTCCAGCTTGATGCCAAGCTGGTTGGGCACCGCCTTGGCGATGCGGTCGACCTCGCCGTAGGTGAAGTTCATGACGCGGCCGACATCGCGGATGGCGGCTCGCGCCAGCATCGTGCCGAAGGTGATGATCTGAGCCACGTGATCCGAGCCGTACTTCCGCGTGACGTAGCGGATGACCTCGTCGCGCCGGGCGTCCTCGAAGTCCACGTCGATGTCGGGCATCGTGACGCGATCCGGGTTCAGGAACCGTTCGAAGGGCAGCTCGTACAGGATGGGATCGACCGGCGTGATGCGCAGCGTGTAGGTCGCGATGCTGCCCGGCGCTGATCCGCGGCAGGTCGTGGCGATGCCCTGCTCCCGGGCGAAGCGGGTGAAGTCGGCCACGATCAGGAAGTAGGCCGCGTAGCCCATGCGGATGATCACGTCCAGCTCGTAGTCCAGCCTCTGCTGCAGCTCCTGGGTGGCTGTGCCGTAGCGAGCGACCAGGCCGCGCTGGCACTCCTCGCGCAGCCAGCTCTCCACGGAATGGCCGTCCGGCACGGGGAAGTGCGGCAGGCGCAGCTGCCCGAAGGTGAACTTGAGGTCCGTCATCTCCGCGATGCGCCGCGTGTTGGAGATGGCCTCCGGCACGTCCCGGAAGAGGGCGGCCATCTCCGCCGCGCTCTTCAGGAAGAACTCCTGCGTCTCGAAGCGCATCCGGTTCTGCGTGTCGATGTTGGAGGCCGTGCCGATGCAGAGCAGCGCGTCGTGGGCCTCGTGCTGGGCCTTGCGCACGTAGTGCAGGTCGTTGGTGGCCACCAGCGGCAGGCCCATCTCGGGCGCCAGGCGCAGCAGCTTCTCGTTCAGCCGCTGCTGCTCGGGGAGGCCGTGGTCCTGCATCTCCAGGAAGAAGTCGCCCGGCCCGAAGATGTCCTTGTAGGAGCCGGCCAGGCGGCGCGCGGACTCCCAGTCGTCCCCCTCCAGGGCGCGCGGGATCTCCCCGTTGAGGCAGGCCGAGAGCCCGATGAGGCCCTGCGAGTGGCGGGCCAGGTGCTCCCGGTCGATGCGCGGCTTGTAGTAGTAGCCGTCCAGGTGCGCATCGGTGATGAGCCGGCACAGGTTCTGGTAGCCGGTCCAGTCCTTGGCGAGCAGGATGAGGTGGTAGGGCTGAGAGTCCTTGGAGCCCTCGCGGTCGGTCATGGCGCGCCGCGCGACGTAGGTCTCGACCCCGATGATGGGCTTGATGCCGGCGTTCTGACAGGCCTGGTAGAAGGCGACCGCACCATATAGGGCGCCGTGGTCGGTGATGGCCAGGGAGTCGAAGCCGTGGTTCACCGCGTCCGAGACCAGGTCCGTGATGCGCCCCAGCCCATCGAGGAGGCTGAACTCGGAGTGCGTGTGAAGATGGACGAAGGATTCCTTAGCCGTCAGTTTGTTACCCTCCCCTCCACCATCTTCATAGGGTACCGCCATGGCAGCCGCATCACCTATCTCCGTCGGCGCACGGGTCGTCGCGTACGCGCGTGTCAGCACCGACGAGCAGCTCGAGCACGGCTACTCACTGGACGAGCAGGGCCGGCGAATGAAGGCCTGGGCCGAGGAACGCAGCCTCATCGTGGACACGCTGTACTCCGAGTCGTTCACTGGATCTCGAGCCGTCCGGCCGAAGCTCTCGGAACTGCTCACCCACGCCAAGCGCGAGCGGATCGGCTGGCTCCTGGTGACCGCTTATGACCGGCTGGAGCGCATCGGCGACGACCGCGAGCGCGCGTGGCTGCTCTACCAGATCGAGGAGGCTGGGCTGCAGCTTGTCGACATCTCTTCGTCCTCGATCGTCTCGATCGGCTCCGGCGGCGACCCGAACAGCCGACTTCACCACGGCCTGATTTCGCTCGTCGCCCGGTGGGAGCGCGAGACGATCGCGGTCCGGACCACTCGAGGCCGTGAGGCGCGGGCGCGCGAGGACGGGCTGTATTGGGGTGGTCGGCGTCCCTTCGGCTTCCGCTTCGCCCCAGGCCTCCGGCGCGGCAAGCCGACGCCCAATGGTCGGCTCGTGCCGGACCCCGACGAGGCACCGGTCGTTCGGGTCATGTATCAGCTCTTCCTCGACGGCATGAATCTCTCGGCCATGACGCGCTACCTCAATCGAGAAGTACCGATGATCGTGCCGACCGGTAGCGCGCTACGGGCGGCCGGTCGGTGGACGTCCCACGCGATACGCCAGATCCTCGGCAATCCCGTCAACTGCGGCATGTTGATCTTGAACAAGACGAAGGGCGAGGAGCCGAAGATCCGACGGTCGCCGTATCCCAGGGTATTGAAGTCGAGCCGACGCGTTCGACCGCGCGAGGAGTGGATCGAGGTGCCGGGCGCAGTGGATCCAATCATCGCTCGGGCGACCTGGGAGAAAGCGCAAGATCTTCTACGGCAGCGCGTCGCCCTTCGATCGCGCGCCGTCCAGCCCTACATGTTGCGCGGCCTCCTCCATCACACCTGTGGACGCGTTATGACCGGCAATCAGAGACAGAAACGAGATGGCTCTGAGATCAGGAGCTTGACGCGACTGCCGCACCTAGCCGGCCATGTGCAGCGTCGCTACCATGCGTTGGACTACGATGCGGCCCGCTACTACGCGTGCCAAGACTGCGACGTGCTCGTGTCGGCCTGGAAGATCGAGAACGCGCTCTGGTACTGGCTTGGCGCACAGCTCCACGACCCTGACTTCATGGACCGGCTCCAGGCCGCGGCCCGTGAGCACCAGCACGTCGCGCTCAGTCGCACCGAAGCCCTGTCTCGACAACTCGACACGCTGATCAAGCAGCGCGCGAAGCTCATGTCGCTCATCGAAGACCGGGAAGTATTGCTCGAGGACCCGTTCGCGCCGGCGAAGCAGCTCACGGCCGGGCTCGTCGCGCTGCGTGCCGATGTGGAGCGTCTCGACGAACAGCTCCGCACGATGCGGGGCGAGATCATCGGGCTCGACGAGCCCGGGCCGCTCGACCTTGCGTCGCAGCAGCGTTCGGCCATCTGGGAGCTCTTCGCCGATTGGCAGCGCGACTACAGCTCACCGAAGCTGACGAACGTCCTGCTGCGATACTTCTTCGCCAAGGTCGAGTACGGCCATCGGACCGAGAAGCGAAACTCAGGCTTCCTCCGGGTACACGGCACGGCCCGGCTCGCCAGCGGGATCCACGAGATGCACGTGCCCTATACGGCCCAAGAGCTCGTGGATCAGATCGAGCTCGAGTCGTCTACTCGCTGGAGGTTCGTCGGGTTTCTCAGTACGACAGCACGCACCCGAACGAGCCACGAGGGAGAGGAGCGAGACTGGCAGATGATGACCGACCTCCTCGGCCCGCCGCCCAGCTACTCCTCCTACTTCAACCTTTCGGCGCCAGATGGCCTGACCCACTACGCCGCCCGATGGCTGACGATCGACTCGATGCTACGGCCCTAGGCCTGGCTGGCAACGTGCTCGCGCCGCCTGCTCCGGAGACACGATGGCGATCCGAACGTTCACAGACAACCAGCTTCTGGAGATCAGTCAGCTGCTCGGCGACACAGCCGAAGGATTCACGGGGTCCGAGATCGGTCGGCTCCTGGACGAGTGCGGCTTCGTCGATCCCGGGCCGATCACCAAGCGCGATCGGCTCTTCACCGGTCTGCGCGAAGGTCAGGCACGTGACGGCTCGGGCACGACTGTCGCGAAGCTCTTGGAACGAGCCATGGATCCCGTGCGCTATCGCGGTAACCGGTCGCTCTTCGACGATCGACGCCACGACTTGAACCAGATCCTCGCCTTCGCTGCGATGCAGATGCGCGTCGATGCCAAGTTGGAGACTGTCCGGCCGGCCACGACGCTGGCGGAGGCGGAACGCCGCGCGAGCGAGCTCCGAGGCCGGGTCAGGAGCGCGTGGGCGCGGCTAGTCAGCGCCGCCATTCCTGCCCTCGATCGCTGCGGGCCGTTCCGGCCAGCCGGACGTCCCAAGCAGACTTGACACAAAGGTGCTATGTTCGATTATGGAACACTACCCAAGGGAGGAACGTGTGATGTCCACACAGGGAAATCGACTCCGAGAGCTGCGGAAGGCCCGCGGTTTGACGCAGGGACAGCTTGCTGTGCAGTCGGGACTCGATCGAGTAAAGATCACGAAGATCGAGACCGGGCTCCGCCGGATCTCTGGCACTGACGCCTTGTTTCTGACCGACGCGCTCGGCGTACCGACCGAGGACCTGCTGGGCGCCGCGCGGACAGGCATCTCCCGCTATCGGCGCGGTTCGGCTGAGATGTCGGCCGATGCGCAGCGGACCATGGCGTGGGTGGAGGAGTACGTCGACGACGCCCTCTTCCTGGAAAGGGTCGCGGCGCGGCATGAGGGTCACTAGAGGGACGGGCAGGCTGCTCGCGGTCGGGCTCCGGGCCGACCGCGAGCTTCCGGCTGAGCGGCTCGATGTATTCGGCTTGATCCGCGGTCTCGAGGTTCAGCTTCTGCGGGGCCCTGACAAGGGATCCCCGCTCCACGGTTACTACCGCCGTCGCGACGGCCGCCCCTTTATCTTTGTGAATTCCGCGGACTCGCTCCGTCGCCAGCGCCTCACAGCTGCGCACGAACTCGGACACCACTTCCTCAACGACGACGACGACGTCACCATCGTGGACCTCGCGGAGCCCGACGATCGCGACGAAGAACGAGAAGCGTACGCGTTCGCGCGAGAACTCCTCATGCCCCGACGTGCTGTGCAAGAAGTCGGTTCGGAGCGGACGATCGAGGACGCCGTCGAGGCCATCGTCAAGAGGTTCGACGTGAGCCCACAGGTCGCAACCGTGCGGCTGGTGAATTAGGCCTGGTGTCCGAAGGATCTAAGGTCGCGTTTCAAGCGAGCCTCAAGAGCAGCCTCTGGAAGCGCTACCTTGCCTCCGACGATCGTCGGGACCAGATCGACTTAGACCCGCGATTCAAGCGCTCGGCGAAGGACCTACACAACCGCGGCATCCTGAGTGACGCCCGGTACGAGGAACTAGTCGACCGCGGCACGCCGGCCGACTATCACGTGACGGCCAGCTAGAACCCATGAACGACCTCCGGGACGTGTCTAGGATCAGTCCTCTCCTAGACGGACCGGTGGTCTTCGATGCCATGGTTCCACGCAGTCTCGCCCGGGTGAACCGATTCGGGCCGATCGAGAATGCATTCGCCGGCCGAGCACGATGGCCTGAGGCTGTGGGCAACGAACTCCGCAAAGTCAAGCCAAAGGTCGGCGGCTTGGGCAACGTTCTGGGCGGGCGCTTCGGAAAGGAGATCGAGCTGCCATCTTCCGCCGAGGCGGTCATAGCCGATCTCCGATCGGAGATCACTCCGACGAGGGTCCTCCTGTCCAACAGGCTGAAGAACCTCGGCGAGGCACAATGCATCTGGCTGTGCCAGCACGAGAGCTGGCCGCTGGTAACCCATGACGATAGCGCGGTCAGCATGGCGTCCGCGCACAGGGTGACCACTTTCGACGTTATCGACGTCCTATTGGCTTGCGTCGGCAAAAAGGTGATCAAGCCAGGACCTGCCTGGAAGATCTACGAGAAGCTCTGCGAGCCGACAAGTTCCCTAGATCCTGATCTCGCCGCTATGTTCGCGCTGGTTGCGTATCCGCCCTGGCACGCCGGTACGAAACAGGAGTTCATCGGTGCGGCCGCGGAGCTGTATGCGAGGTAGGCCGTCCTAAGAGCGCATCTCGGGCGTCGCGCGCGCATGACGATTACGAACCGCTATCGCATAGCGCTCCTCCGCCGTGAAGTCCGCAGTCACCGTCTCGTGTGTCGGCACCAGTACACGGTCCACGAGGAGCACGAAGACCTCTGGGTTCTGGACGCCCGCTTCTCCTGCTCCTTCGCCGAGACCAGGAATGAGAACGAGACGAGGGACCGGAGCGTCGGCCTTCGATGTGATGCGGAGCTGGCGCACGTCGCCCATGTCGGCGGTCTCGCGCCCGTCTGCGCCTAGCAAGGTGACGCTCAGATTCCCGCCCGATATAACCCGGTCGTTGATGGACCAATGGGTAGCCGTGACGGTCACGCCACGCCAACCAGGGCGGCTTTGCGACCAGAGAAGCGGAGATGCTCGAATGCGGTGTCGCTTGTGGTGACGATCATGCCGTCGGTAA
>JBBSMF010000006.1:0-14615 GCA_038233295.1 Candidatus Limnocylindrales bacterium
GTCGAGCGCAGCGTGCAGCGGCCGCCATCGATCTGCACCTCCAGCGCGCCGATCAGTCCGTCCGCCAGCCCCGTCCCCGCCAGCGAGACGGCGTCGCTCACCAGCAGCAGGCGATCGGCGGGCTTCATGCGCGTGATGATGGGCCACAGCGCCCGATGCACGTGGTGGCCGTCAGCGATGAGCTCGACGTAGGCGTGATCCGCGGTCAGCGCGGCCACCGCCAGGCCCGGAGCGTGGTGGTCCACGCCGCTCATCGCGTTGAAGAGGTGCGTGGTGCTGGAGGCGCCCGCGGCGTAGCCCGCCTGTGCGCCAGCCAGGTCGGCCGCGGAGTGCCCAGCAGAGACGGTCACTCGCCGATCCCGCAGCCACGTGATGAGCTCCAGCGCACCAGGTCTTTCTGGCGCCACCGTCATCAGCCGGAGCCCGTCGAGCAGCGGCTCCAGCTCCCCCCGATCGACCGTCGCAGGATCGCGGATCCAAGCCGGGTCCTGGGCGCCCATCCGCGCGGCGGCGATGAACGGTCCCTCGATGTTGAAGCCGAGCGGCTGCGCCCCGTCGCGCGGCGCGCTGGGCAGCCACCTGCGGACCCGCTCCGCGAACGCGGTCAGGTCGGGCAGCGACGCCGTGACCGCGGTGGGCAGGAAGGACGTGACGCCCCGGCGCAGCAGTGCGCGCGCCATGCCGTCCAGATCGGCTGTCGAGCCCATCGCGTCGTGGCCGCCCCAGCCGTGGACATGTACGTCGACGAAGCCTGCCGCCAGTAACGGACCGGCCGCCTCGCTCTGGTCGGGCTCCACCTCGACGATCCACTCATCCTCGATGCGGAGGCGGCCGGCCATGATCCGATCCTCCAGGACGATGCGACCGCCCACGCTTCCCGGCCGGCCACGCTCAGCCAACGCCCGGCCCGGTGCGCTGCTGAGCGTCGTACGGTGGGGCAGCCTCCGCGCCGTGGACCGCGGCACCGATGGCACCGGCCCAGGTGCCCAGCTCAGCGGTGACGATCTCGACCCGGTCCAGGGAGGTGGTCCTTACGCGCTGTCGCAGCTCTTGGCCGATCGGTCGCAGGAGCAGGTCGCCGGCCGAGGCGATGCCACCGCCGATGACCACGCGGTCCGGCGAGACGAGGGTGATGAGGTTGGCGATCCCGATGCCCAGGTAGCGACCGATCTGGACGAGCCCATCGAGCGCCCGTTGGTCCCCCTGCCGCGCCGCCTCGACCGCTTCCTCGGCGGTGGCCGTGCCGCAGGCCGCGGCGATGCGGTCGGCCCGACAGAACGCCTCCAGGCAGCCGTGGTTGCCGCAGCCACAGGGCGGACCGTCCGGGTCGATGGTCTGGTGGCCGACCTCTCCGGCCGTCCCGTCGTGGCCCTGCAGTATCCGACCGTCGATGGCGATGACACCCCCCACACCGGTGCCCAGGGTCAGGCCCACCATGGACGCCGCACCCCGTCCGGCACCCAGCCGGAGCTCCGCCAGACCGAAGGCGCGAGCGTCGTTGATCAGCACACAAGGCAGGCTGAGGGCCTCCGATACCGGCGCCGCCACCGGCCGGTCCGCCCAGGCACCCGGCACGTTGACCAGGAAGCGGGTCGTGCCGGCCAGTGGGTCGTAGAGGCCGGGCACGCCGATCCCCACGCTGACGATCCCGGGCCACGCGGCGAGTCGCTGGTGACCGATCCCCGTCAGCCGTCCGATGACGTCGCCCGGTCCCTTCGCCGCGAGCGTGGGCACCTGTCCGCGGTCGATGGTGCTCCAGGATCCCAGGCAGTGCTCGACCACGGTCCACTTCAGGTTGGTGGCTCCCAGGTCGATGCCGAGGTGGCGAGACGGCTTCCCGCTCATGGCCAGCGGCTCAGGACTGTTCGGTAAGGCGCGTGTAGGCCGCCGCGACCGCCAGGATGATCGCTCCGAACAGGATCTGGCGCACCGGTTCGGGCATCTGGAGCACACTCAGCAGCGTCGTCAGCACGGTCAGGATGAGCGCGCCCACGATGCTGCCGCTGTATCCTCCGCGCCCGCCGAAGATCGATGTGCCACCGATGACCGCGGCGGCCACGGAGGGCAGCAGGAACCTGTCTACGAGCCCCGCCGAGGCAGTGTTGGTAAGCCCCGCGTAGATCATCCCGGCGATGCCCGCAAGGAGGCCAGCGATCACGTAGAGCACCACGAGCACTTGCCAGACACGCACGCCCGAGAGGCGCGCAGCGATCTCGTTGTCGCCCACGGCGTAGAGCAGGCGCCCGAAGCCCGAGCGCCGCAGCCCCAGCAGGACCAGCGCCGCGAGCGGCACGAAGAGGAGCAGGCTGTTGGGGAAGAAGCCCAGCGACGTGCCGCCGCCCAGCCAGGCGATCTCGTCGGGTACGTTGTTGCCGCTGGCCACCACGATCCGCTGATAGACGGTCAGGAGACCCAGCACGACGAGGCTCATGCCCAGCGTCATGATCAGGGGGTGGACGCGGAAGACGCCCACCCCGATGCCGTTGACCAGGCCGGCCAGCCCCGCCACTGCCAGCGCCACCAGGATGGCCACGGCCGGGCCCTGCTGCGGCGCCACGGTGGCCAGCACGTAGGCCGTCGCGGATGCGACGATGGCCACGGACAGGTCGATGCCGCCGGTCAGCATGGCCAGCGTCTGGGCCGCGGCCAGGATCGCCAGAGGCACCGCGAACCGGATGGTCGATGAGAGCCAGCCCTGATTGATGATCCCGGGTTGCACCAGTTGCAGCGCCACCACCAGACCGAAGAGCAGCAAGATGAGTGGCACCAGCGGCCGGTCACGCAGTCCGGTCCGCCATGCCGCAGGCGATAGCCAGGGCGAGGGATCGCGCCCCGCCGTGCCCTCCGCGCTGGTCACGCCTGCCTCCGCCGAAGGGTCAGGAACGCTCCGACCATGACCACGATGACCATGATGGCGCCCTGGATGACGGTCGTGAAATTGGGGTCGACGCCCATGAAGGTGAGGTCCGTCCGCACCAGCGCCAGGATGAAGACGGCCACGATAGGACCCACCATGCCACCGCGCCCGCCCGCCAGGCTCACGCCGCCCAGTACGATGGTGGCCACGCTGAGCAGCAGGTAGGGTCCCGGGACGGGGCTGCCGATCCCGGTGCTCATCGTCAGCGCCAGGCCGCCCATCGCCGCGAACAGCCCGGTGAAGGCATAGGCGGCGACCTTGGTGCGGGAGACGTCCACGCCGCTCCGGTACGCGGCCAGCCGATCGCTGCCCACGGCATAGATGGAGAGGCCCAGTCGTGAGCGGCGCAATGGCAGCCACACCAGGCCGACCATCACGGCCAGCACGACCAGCGCCTTGGGGAGCCACTCGCTGCCGATGGAGCCGGAGATGAGATCCTTGAGCCAGTCGGCGGCGGCTCCGCCGGGCGTGCCCATGACCAGCAGCGCAGCGCCGGCCCAGACGAAGGACATGGCTAGCGTCACGATGATGTCCGGGACTCGCGACCACACGATCAAGATCCCGTTGACGGTCCCGACGACCGATCCCATGAGCAGCACGCCGATGACCACGACGACCGCGGATTCCTCCGTGCCGTTCCTCATCAGGGAAGCGGCCGTGACGCTGGTCAGGGCCATCACGGAGCCTATGGAGAGGTCGATGCCGCCCGATATGACGGCGATGGCCTGTCCCACCGCAGCCAGTGCCACGGGCAGGGCACCGATGGCCAGGAAACCGAGGTCGGAGGCGCCGTACCGCGGGCTGATGAACTTGGTCAGGATGAGCAGCGCCACCAGCAGGACGATGAGAGCCACCGTCCATGAGTCGCGCCGGAGGGCTCGGGCTGCGCTCGCCGCAGCACTCCCGCGGCCGCTCATCCGGCCGGCCGCAGGTGCCGCCGCGGTCATGCCATCGCCCCCGCACTCGGAGCGGATCCGGCGGCGACCTCTTTCGGCATCGGCGTGTCTGCCGCCAGGCCGTATATTGCCCGCATCAGGGTCGGCTCATCGGCGGCCGCGGCGGGGAACTGGTCCACGACTCGCCCGCCGAAGATGACGATGGTCCGATCGCAAACCCGCTGGATCTCCTCGAGCTCCGAGGTGTACAGGAGTACCGCCGCGCCGGAGGCGGCCAGGTCCCGCAACAGCTGGTAGATCTCGCGCTTGGTCCGGATATCGATGCCGCGCGTGGGGTCGAAGCAGAGCAGCGTCCGGACCCCGCCCGCGATCCAGCGCGCGATGGTCACCTTCTGTTGGTTGCCGCCCGACAGGCGCCGGACCTCGGACTGGGCGCGTGTGTCTATCTGGAGTCGGCCGATGGCGCCATCCACCCGACGCTTCTCAGCGGACATGTCGATCGGCCCCCAGGTGCGGGCGCGGGCCGAAAAGGGCAGTGCGATGTTCTCCCGCACGGATCGCTGGGCGAGCAGAGCCTGAGCGCGATCGGCGGGAATGTAGACGAGGCCGGCCCGGATGGCATCGGCGGGATGGCCGAAGCGCACGGGCAGGCCCTCGACCACAAGATCCCCGCCGTCGGGACGCTGCGAGCCCGCCAGGATGCCGAACAGCTCGTCCTGACCCTGCCCCTCCAGGGCCACGACCCCCAGCACCTCGCCCGCGTGCAGCTTGAACGAGACATCGTGGAGCTTCGTGCCCGCGCGCAGGCCGTGGACGGAGACGTTGGGCACGGCGTCACTGCTCGAGGGACGTCTCGCGCTCTCCGCGCCCGCCTCCGCCGACATCGCGGCCGGTACGCTGCCGGCCGGTCCCAGCATCAGGTCGACGATGGTCTCCTCCGCGCCGGGCGCCACCTCCACGACGCCCACCGTCTCGCCGTCGCGCAGAACGGTGGCTCGATCGCAGAGGGCGGCGATCTCCAGCATCCGGTGAGAGATGAAGATCACGGAACGGCCATCCTTGCGCTGGTGGCCGACGACCTCCAGGACCCGTTCGGTCAGGTCGGCGGGGAGCGCCGCGGTCATCTCGTCGAGCACCAGCACGTCGGGCTCCTGGGCCAACGCTCGAGCCAGGTCCAGCACACGCAGCACGGCCAGCGGCAGCTCGCGGGCGTAGGCGTTCATATCGAGCCGGAGCACGCCCAGCTCGCTGACCCAGCGGCGGAAGGGATCGACGGCAGTGGCCGTCAGGGCCAGGTTGTCGCTGATGTCCAGGTCGGGGATGATGGCCGGTTCCTGGTAGACCGAGACGAGGCCCGTCCGGCGGGCTTCGGAGGGAGAGTGCACCTGGCGAGGCTGGCCCCGCAGCAGGATGCTGCCGCCGTCGGGTCGGACGGCGCCGGTGAGTATCTTGACCAGCGTGCTCTTGCCAGCGCCGTTGGCGCCTATCAGGGCATGGATCTCGCCGCCACGGATCGACAGGGATGCGCCACGCAAGGCGGCCACGGCCCCGTAGTGCTTGGTGATGCCCGTCGCTTCAAGCAGGTCGGTCATCTGGCTCCCGAAGGGAGGGAGGGCGCCGAACGAGCCGGCGCCCTCCCCGTGATGGTTCTTCGGCGGGCTACTCGCCCGGGCCCACGCACGCCAGGAGCTGCTCCTTGGTGTAGGTGGTCCAGTCGGGGATGGAGATGCTCAGGGGCCACGTAGGATCGATGTCCGGGTCGTTGGCTTCTTCCAGCGTGGCCATCCCCTCGGGCGTGGTGTTGTCCCACACCTCGGGATTGACCAGAACGGCTTTCTGGTCAGGGCCTTCTCCGTTGAGGATCTGCAGCGCCAGCGTGACGCCCGCACCACCGACCGAGGCCGGATTGGTGACGGCCGCGCCGGTGAGGCCTTCCTCTTCGATCAGCTGCTGCACGAAGCCGGCGTTGTCCGCGCCGACCACCGGTACGAAATCTTCGCCGGCGGTCTTGAGCGCATCCACGATGACGTTGTCGATGCCCGAGGTCCAGATGCCGCCGTACTCCTGCCCCGTGGCCAGGAAGTCGTTGAGCTGCTGCACGCCCGTGGCCTGATCCCAGCCAGTCTGGGTCTCGGAGATGACCTCGATGTCGGGGTACTCCTCGAGCGCCCGCTGGAAACCGGTGTCACGTTCGGTGTCGGCCGTAGCTCCAGCCGCGCCGCGCATATACACGACGTTGCCTGAGCCGCCCATCTCCTCGAAGAGCCACTTGGCGCCCAGGTAGCCGTACTCCTCCTGGTTGTTGGCCATGAGATAGGCGTCGGGGTCGGTCACGGCCTGGTCCACGGCGATGACCGGGATCCCGGCCTCGGACGCCTCAGCCAGCGCGGAGTTGACCGCCTCGGGACTGGTGGGGTTGACGATGATCGCGTCCACGTCGGCGGCGATCAGGTTGCGGATGTCCTGGAGTTGGCCGGCCGCGTCCGTGTTGCGGTGGGCGACGGTGACCCGATCGACCTGGCCCGAGGCGAGCGCCTGGGCGCGCACGGAGCAGATCATCTCCTCGCGCCAGCCGTTGCCCTGGATGGTGTTGGAGACACCGATGTGGTACGCGCCCTCGCCGCCGCTCGCGCCGGGGCTGGGCGAGGCATCGCCGGAGGGGCCGGCCCCCGTGGCGCCCGGAATGGCGGAACATGCCCCGGCGATCATCACGATCCCCATGAGCGACGCGAGCGACCTCGCAGTGGTGGTCTTCTTCATCTGGTCGTGCTCCTCCTCGTGTGACCGCCCACCGCCTGGTGGGATGCCGGTCGATGGTCGAACGTCTGGTGGCTGCGGAACGAACGCCGCTCCGTCAGGCACCACTCCCGTGGCTTCGTCATCCACCTCCTCGTCGCTGGTCGATGGCACGGGCGATCCGCCGGGCGTGCTCTCGATAGGCCTGATCGAACAGGGCCCGCGACCGCTCTGCACCCACGACCGAAGCGCGGGTGATGACCGGCGGCATGGCGCCGCGCTCCACCAGGAGCTCGGCCACGCGGACCTTGATGGAATTGACGATGGCCACGGCGGCCAGTGTGGAGCCTGGACCCACCGGTGTGTCCGATCCGTCGATGAAGGTGAGCGCGTCGGCGTGCGGCGTGCACAGGTCGATGACCAGGTCAGCTTCATCCAGGAGCCGCCCACCGGCTGCCTCGTCCGGCTCGGCGGACATCGACTGGGCCACCGAGGTCACGGCGATGACGCGCATGCCCCGAGTCCGCGCTCCGCGTGCCATCTCCACCGGCACGGCCGTCAGGCCGCTGGCGGAGAAGATGACCATGACGTCGCTGGGGCCGTAGCCGAAGTTGGAGAGGATGACCTCGGCCAGGCCGGGCACGCGCTCGATGAACATGGCCTGCCGCTGGCCGTTGGCTCCTACCACCTGGGTGTGGAACGTCATGGACAGCTCGACGATGGGGTTGAAGCCCGGGTATGAGCCATAGCGGGGGAACATCTCCTCCACTGGGATGCGCGAGTGACCGGTGCCGAAGAGATGGACCAGCCCGTCGGCGGCGATGGCCGCCGCGCACCAGCCACTGGCCTCCTCGATGGCGTCCCCCTGCGTCGCCGCGACCTGCTCCAGCAGGTCGATGGCCTCGGTCATCCAGGCGACGGAACGGATGCCGGTGACCGTCATGCCGCGACCAGCCCCGCACTCGTGCCGAGCAGGCCGGCGTCCAGCTCGACCGCTTCCCAACGCCCGCTTCTCATCGACCGATATGCCGCGTCCAGGACGCAGTTGACGACGTACCCGTCCAGGAAGGTCTCACGAGGCTGCGTTCCCGCGCGATACGACTCCACCATGTGGCGCATCTGCTCGTCATAGCCGTGCACGCGCGTCTCGTCCGCGACGGGGAAGACCCAACCGGTCTCCGCGTCGGCCTTCTCAGCAAGGTACCCGGCGGGCTCCTCGATGAATGCCCGGAGCGGCGTGGATGTCGTGTCGTGGATCATCTTGCCCTTCGTGCCGTATACCTCGGTACGCCCTTCCAGGCCGCCCTTGGCCGACCAGGACACGTCTGTGGTGGCGGTGCGGCCGTCCTCGAAACGCATGATCATGAGCGCGTTGTCCTCGCCCGTGGTGCGCTCGCCGTGGACCAGGGTGGCGCCCCAGGCGAAGACGTCGCGGATGGCGTGACCCTTGCCGATGATGAAGCGCGCCGTCTCGATGGTGTGCGGCCCCATGTCCAGGAGTGCGCCGCCACCGGCCGTTACAGCATCCCAGAAATGCGGCGCGTGGGGTCCGCTGTGGCCCTCCCGCGCACGGAGGCTTACCAGGTCGCCGATCCCGCCGGCTTCGACCATGTCCCGGATGCGCATGATGTCAGCGCCGAAAACCACGTTCTCGAGATAGCCGTGCATGACGCCGGCTTCGGTCGCCAGACGCACCATCTCAGCGGCTTCCTGTGCGTTCCTGCCCAGTGGCTTCGTGCAGACCACGGCCTTGCCGCAACGCGAGGCCTCGCGGACGGCTTCCAGGTGCAGATGGTTGGGCAGCGCCACCACGACCAGGTCCACCTCCGGATCGACGCACAGCTCCTCGATCGAACCGTACGAACGCTCGAAGCCGCGTTCCAGCGCGAAGGCCTCGCGCCGCTCCGGCCCTTGCCCGTAGCCGGCCACCAGCCGCACGTCCGGCACGTAGCGCAGGCCGTCCGTGTAGAAGCCCGCGATGAAGCCGGAGCCGAGCATGCCGATGCCGAGCGGATGGGCCACCTAGTAGGCGCCCCTGTCCGAACCGGCCGCGACCGGCGCTGGGGAGTCGGTGCCTGCACTGCGCGCCCGGAACTCATCCAGGATGGCCTTGGTCTGAGTGGCGCCGGCGCGCGTCACGCCCAGCTCCATTACCGCCACCAGGGCATCCAGCGAGCGCACGCCGCCGGCCGCCTTGACCTGCACGTGCGGCGAGACGGAACGGCGCATCAGCGCCAGGTCCTCGTGGGTGGCGCCGCTGGCGGCGAAGCCGGTGGAGGTCTTCACGAAGTCCGCACCGGCGGCTTCCGCCGCGTGACAGGCGCGCACCTTCTCCTCGTCGGTCAGGTATGCGTTCTCGAAGATGACCTTGACGATGGCGCCGCCCTGGTGCGCCACGTTCACGATCGCGGCGATATCCGCCTGCACGTCCGCCTCTCGTCCCGACTTGAGGGCGCCGATGTCGATGACCATGTCCAGCTCCGTGGCCCCATCGGCCAGCGCCTGGCGCGCCTCGAAGACCTTGGTCTCCGTGCGCTGGCTGCCGTGAGGGAAGCCGATGACGGTGCCCACGGCCACGTCGCTGCCCGCCAGGATGGCCGCTGCCTTGACCACGTCGACCGGCCGGACGCAGACCGATGCGACGTCGTACTCGACCGCCAGGCGGCAGCCCTCCTCGACGAACGCGTCGTCCAGCTCCGGACGGAGGAGCGAATGGTCGATGGCCTTGGCGATGTCGCGCTCGGTGTAGCCGGCAAGCGGGTCGTTCATGGGGACTCCCTGGGGATGTAAGGGCGGAGCACGTCGCGAGCGATGAGGAAGCCGCGCTTCACGAGTTCGTCGGTGCCTTCGAAGTCGCGGTCCTCGTGCTCGATGATGACGTCGCCGCCGTAGCCCGCACGATATAGCGCGGCGAAGATGCCTGGCCAATCAGCCTCGCCCAGGCCGGGCAGGCGCGGGACCTGCCAGCCGATGCCGGACGAGAGCGTGCCCCGTTCGTAGAGGCCGTCGCGGTCGATCTGGACATCCTTGGCCTGCACATGGAAGATGTGGGGCCCGAACTCGCGGATGAAGCGCTCCTGGTCGATCATCAGCCAGACGAGGTGGGACGCGTCGTAGTTCAGGCCGACGGAGCCGCCCCACTGCTCCAGGATGCGCCGCCAGATGTGGGGCGACCAGGCGATGTTGTGGCCGCCGGGCCACTCGTCCTGGCTGAAGATCATGGGGCAGTTCTCTATGGTGATGCGCACCCCGTTGTCCAGCGCGTGAGCCACGATCCCTGGCCACACCTCGAGCGCCGTCTCCCAGTTGGCGTCCTGTGACTTCGACGAGTCGCCGCCCATGAACGTGTTCACGAAGGGCACGCCCATGAGTCCGGCGGCCACGATGACCTGCCTGAGATGCCCGATCACCCGCTCGCGATGCGCACGATCGGGATGCAGCGGGTTGGGGTAATAGCCCAGACCCGAGATCGACAAACCCTTCGAGGCGATCTCTTCGGATATCTCGCCGGCGCGATCCTCCGACAGGTCGGTGACGTCGATGTGCGAGGTGCCGGCGTAGCGGCGCGTCGCTCCGTTGGAGCGCGGCCAGCAGGCGATCTCCAGGCTGTCGAAGCCACACCCGGCGGCCCATTCGGCGACTTGCGCGAGGGGAGTCTCGGGGAAGGGCGAGGTCAGCAGGCCGAGCCTCATGGCATGACCTCGACCCACCGGCCGGTCTGCGCGCTCTGTGCGACGGCATCTCCCACCAGCATCTCCTCGTGACCGTCAGCGAAGGTGGCGTAGGGCGGCCGGTCGGACATCCGTCCGGCCCGCACATCAGCGTAGATCGCCCGGAAGAGTGCCGCGAATGTGTCCGCGAAACCCTCCACATGACCCGCTGGGAGGGCCGCGGCCGCCTGCCCGGCCTTGGTCATCAACGCCGGATCGCGGAACAGGATCTCGTTGGGACGACCGCGGTGGCCGATCCACAGCTGATCCGGCTGCTCGGAGTCCCAGGCAGCGGCGCTGGTCGATCCATCGATCTGGTACTGGAGCGAGTTCTTCCGGCCGGCGCTGAGCTGCGAGATGGCCACCGCGCCGCGCGCCCCGTTGGCGAAGCGCAGGAGGATGGTCGCCGCGTCCTCCGTCCGGATCTGGCGGGGGATGGTCTTCTCGGCGCGCTCCAGCGAGAAGGTCTCCACCGGTCCCGCCGGCTGGTGGCGGACCGGGATGAAGGTGGCCAGATCGGCCATCACGGAGCTGATGCGCTGCCCGCTGATGAAGCTCATCAGATCGAGCCAATGTGATCCGATGTCCGCGACGGCACGCAGCGCGCCGCCCTGCTCCGGCTCCAGGCGCCAGTTCCAGTCCGTGTCCAGGAGCAGCCAGTCCTGGAAGTAGTGGCCGGTCACGAGACGCACGTCACCCAGATCGCCCTCGGCCACGGACTGGCGCAGGTGCTGGTTGAGGGCGTAGAAGCGGAGGTTGAAGTTGACCGCCGCGACTCGGCCGCTGCCGGCCGCCAGCGCCACCAGCTCCGCCGACTCGGTCGAGGTCATGGCCAGCGGCTTCTCGCAGACCACGTGCCGGCCGGCGGCCAGGACCTGGCGAACGTGATCGTGGTGCAGGTGGTTCGGCGACGTGACGTGGACGACCGCTATCCGCTCGTCCTCCAGCAGCGCGTCCAACCTGGGGTATGCGCGCGGGACACCCAGCCGCATGGCGCGCTCTGAGGCCCGCTCGGCGGACGATGCCAGCAGACCGTGGACCTGCACGCCGATGCGACGCAGAGCCTCGATGTGGACCGTGCCGATGAACCCGCTGCCGATGACGGCCGCGCCGACATCACTGAGTCCGCTCAAGTCGAGTGCCGCCTCCGGGGGGCCGGTCAAGACCGGCTGGGTGAGTGTCTGCTTCTGGGAGAGCCATGGTACTTCCGCTCGTCAAGTGCCAAAGTCTTGTTGCCAGCGTCAATACCTCGCTAGAGTAACGCCATGAGGAACGGGACGCCGCCGCTCGAGGATGGTCTGGATGCACTCGTCGTCGTCATGGACGAGATCCGGTTCGCCCGTTCAAGCTCGCGTTCGGAGCTCGCCGGCCGGACCGGGCTCGGGCGTGCGGTGGTCGCGCAACGGGTCAGCGAGCTAATCGATCGCGGCCTGGTCATCGAGGGTGGCCCGGGTCGGAGCACCGGCGGGCGGCCACCACGTCAGCTCGCTTTCAATGCCGAGGCCGGCTACGTCCTGGTAGCGGACCTGGGCGCGACCAGCATCGACGTGGCAGTGACCAGCCTGGATGGGACCATCCTCGCTCGGCGCGACGCACCGTCCGACATCACCGACGGCCCGGCCTGCTGCCTCGGGCGAGCGGAGGCGCTCTTCGGCGAGATGCGGGCGCAGGCGAGGCTGCCGGGAAGGTTGTGGGGCGTCGGTATCGGCGTGCCGGGACCGGTCGAGTTCCGGACGGGGCGGCCCGTCTCGCCACCGATCATGCCCGGCTGGGATGGCTATCCCGTCCGCGAGCGGTTTGCGGCGCGCTACGGCGCACCCGTCTGGGTCGACAACGACGTCAACCTGCTGGCCCTGGCTGAATCGCGCAGCGGCGTGGCGGCCGGCCACGAGAACGTGGTCGTGGTCAAGATCGGCACCGGCATCGGCGCTGGGGTCATCTCCGATGGCCGGCTCCACCGGGGAGCGCAGGGCAGCGCCGGGGACGTGGGCCACATCCAGGTGGTCGCTGACGAGTCTGTCGTCTGCCGCTGCGGCAACATCGGTTGCCTTGAGGCGCTGGCGGGCGGGGCGGCGCTGGCGCGTGACGGTGAAGCCGCCACTCGCGAAGGGCGCAGCACTCGTTTGCGGGCCGCGCTGGACGCGAACGGTCGGGTGACCGCCGCGGACATCGCGCGGGCGGCGTCGTTCGGTGACCCGGTCGCGGTGGGCCTGCTCCAGGCAGCCGGACGACGCGTGGGACTCATGCTTGCGTCGGTGGTGAACTTCTTCAACCCATCGCTGATCGTCATCGGTGGCGGCGTGGCCCAGAGCGGCGACCAACTCCTGGCGGCCATCCGTGAGACGGTCTACGGGCGGTCGCTGCCCCTGGCAACCCGTGACCTTCTCGTCCAGCGCTCGTCGTTGGGGGAGTCGGCCGGCGTCATCGGTGCCTCATCGATGGTCGTGGACCAGCTCTTCACCCGCGAGTCGATGGCGGCCTGGATCGGCACAGGCCCTCCAGGCGGGATGCCGGAGGTCGCAGTCTTCGCCAGCCGACCGGCTCCCTTCGACGGGTGATCGACGGTGCCGGAAGTTCCGCCGATCGCGCGGCTCGTTCGGCGGTCCGTTCGCACCTCACAGGAGCCGATCACGAGGCGGTCAGGGCCGCCGCCGCTGTGTCGGCGATCACGCGCAGTCGCGGGTGCGATCGCAGGAAGGACGCGGGAACGTCCGGCCCGACCGGTCCTCTCAGCGCCCGATCCAACACTTCCGCCTTGCGTTCGCCGGTGACCAGCAGCCAGATCTCGTCCGAGGCCAGGAGCTGGTCCATGCCCAGCGTGATGCCGCCACGCGGGACCTGGCTCGCGCCGTAGCGCTCCACGGCCGCCTCGCCGCTGCCCATCTCCAGGGTCACGACGCGGGTCGGACTGTGGGGGGTAGAGCCCGGTTCGTTGAAACCGACGTGGCCGTTGGTCCCCAACCCGAGTAACGTCAGCCCCAGACCGACCGCGGCTACCTCGTCGTGCCGGGCGGCGGCCTCTTCGGGGGGCAGCTCGTCGACCAGGACCCGGTGGAAAGCGGCCGGCCGCGGGGGCACCCGGTCCAGCAACTCGCGGCGCAAGCGGCCGTCGCAGCGGGCCGGGTCGTCCTGATCGAGACCCAGCCATTCATCGAGCAGCACGACCGTGGCCAGCTCCAGCGATGCCTCGCCAGCGCTCAGGCGGGCGGCCAGAGCGGCATACACAGGAGCAGGCGTATCGCCCGTGGGCAGACAAAGGCGCAGCTTGGGATCCGCTCTAAGGCGAGCGACGAGGTCGCCGGCCACACTCTCGGCCCAGCGCTCGACCGGCAGGACGATCAGTTCCACCGCCACGCCGTCACGAGACCGAGACGACGCGGTCGACGAAGTCGCCGCTGCCGGGATCCTTGAGGATGAGCTTCTGGCGGCCGTCGGGAAGCAGCTCCCGCTTGATCACCACGAGGCCCTCGTGCATCTCCGGCTCCCTCCCCATCCGGGGCGTCTCTCCGCCGCGCCACTCGAAGAGCTCCACCGGCTCCCACTGCCGTGACTTCGCCGAGCGGTAGGCGGCGTCCATGATGGCGTTCACGACGTAGCCGTCGTAGAACGTCTCCTGCGGCGCGCGGCTCTCCTCGATGGCCCGGAACATATCGGTAAACATGTCGATGTAGCCCAGCTCGGCCACCTCGTCGCCCACCGGGAACAGCCAGCCCTTCTCCGTCTCGGCCTTCTCCGCAACGTAGCCACCCGCGCCGCCAGCCGTGAACATCTCGAAGCCGGTGCGCAGGAAGTGGTCCATCCAGATGGTGCCGTGTGTCCCGGCGATCTCGTCGCGCAGGTCCATGCCGCCGCGGAACGTCCAGCTCACCTCGAACTGGCCTATGGCGCCCGACTCGAAGCGGATGAGCCCGATGGCGTTGTCCTCATCGGCGATGGGGTGCACCAGCGTGTCGGTGTGGCACATGACCTCGACCGGTCGATTGTCCTTGCCCACGAAGTTCCGGATGATCTCGATGCAGTGGCAGCCCAGGTCGATGATGGCCCCGCCGCCGGTCAGCCGGCCGTCCCAGAACCAGGCCGAGTGGGGTCCAGGATGCGTCTCGCGCGAACGCACCCAGGTCACGTCGCCTACCGCGCCGCCCTGCACGGCCGCCAGAGCCTTGAGCGTCTTGGGCGTGTAGCACAGGTCCTCGAGATAGCCACCGAAGACCCCCGCCCTCTCCACCGTCTCGAGGATGCGGCGCGCCTCCTTCGCGGTACGTCCCAGCGGCTTGGTGCAGAGCACCGGCTTGCCCGCCGCCGCCGTGAGAGCGATCGCCTCCTCGTGCAGGAAGTTGGGCAGGCCGACCACCACGA
>JBBSMF010000007.1:0-13671 GCA_038233295.1 Candidatus Limnocylindrales bacterium
CGCACCTCCACGGCTCCGTCGCTGAAGGCGCGCTGGATCTCAGGGAGCCGGCCGTAGAGCAGGCGCCGGCCTCTGTCGATGAGCAGGATGCGATCGCACAGCTTCTGCGCGTCGGTCATGTCATGAGTGCTCATGACCACCGCCGCGCCACGGTCCCGCTGTGCCAGGAGCACTCCGCGCAGCATCTCGGCGTTGACCGGGTCCAGGCCCTGGAACGGCTCGTCGACGATGAGCAGGTCGGGCTCATGCAGCACGGTCGCCACCACTTGCGCCTTCTGGTGCATGCCGCGACTCAACTCGGCCGCTTTCTTGCGCATCGCTTCACCCAGGCCGACCTCCGTCAGGAGGCGTGTCGCGCGGTCGCGCGCGTCTCGCGTCGACAGGCCCCGTAGCGCCCCGAAGTAGGTCAACGTCTCGAGGATCGGCACATCGCGGTAAAGGCCGCGCTCCTCCGGCAGGTAGCCCACGCGCGACTGGTGCGCGATCCCTGGCGGTCCGCCGAAGACCGTGATGGCGCCGCGGTCAGGGCGGATGATGTCCAGGATCATGCGCATGGTGGTCGTCTTGCCGGCGCCGTTGGGGCCTAGGAAGCCGAGCACCTCGCCACGGCGGACCTCGAAGGAGAGGTCCTGTACCACGTTGGTCTGCCCGAAGCGCTTCCACACGCCTTCGACCGTGACGGCCGGCGTCGGGGCAGCTGCGGGGCTGCTGGGCCGGTTGCCTCCGGTCGGGTCCCTCGCGTCGGTCATCGGGTGCAATGGTATGCGGCGTCGGTGGCCACGGCGCGCGCGGCTAGAATCGGTCAGTGCGCATCGTCTCCCTGCTTCCTTCCGCCACGGAGATCGTCTACGCCCTCGGGCTCGGCGACGAGTTGGTGGGCAGGACGCATGAATGCGACTTTCCGCCGGAGGTGGCCTCCGTCCCGATCATGACCGCCGACGTCGGCGGGAGCTCGACGGACAGCGGTCGCGAGATCCACCTGCGCGTGTCCGGATCCATCCACCGCGGCAGCTCCCTGTACCGTCTCGATACCGAGGCGCTGGCCGCCGCCCGACCGGACCTGATCCTGACCCAGGAGCTCTGCGACGTGTGCGCCGTGTCCTACCGAGAGGTGACACGTGCCGTTCGAGCGATCGCCCCGGAGCCCGGCACCGAGACCAGCGTGGTCAGCCTGGAGCCGACCTCGGTCGAGGGCATCCTCAACAGCATCTCCACGGTGGGCGCCATGGCCGAAGCGGAGGACGAGGCAGTGGGGCTCGTCGAGATCCTGCGCGAACGGCTGGGCGCCATCGAGAACCGCGTGCTCGAGCGGCGGCTCGAGGGCATGCGTCCCCGACGCGTGGTCAGCCTGGAGTGGCTCGATCCGCCCTTCGCCGCTGGTCACTGGGTGCCCGAGCCGGTCCGGCGCGCCGGTGGCTGGGACCTCCTCGGCACCGAGGGCGAGCCCTCTCGAGAGACGACCTGGGAGGTCGTCCGGGAGATCGATCCGGAGCAACTGATGCTGATGCCGTGCGGCTTCGATACGGCCCGGACGGCCCAGGAGTTCGACCGGATGTCGCGACCGGGATGGTTCGACGAGCTGCGCGCGGTGCGCCGCGGCGAGGTCTTCGCGCTGGACGGTTCAGGCTACTTCAGCCGTCCCGGGCCGCGCATCATCGACGGCATCGCCCTGCTCGCGGAGCTCTTCGACCCCGAGGGTTTCGTGGACGTGGCGCCGCCGCAGGCATGGATGCCGGTGGGTCCGGCCTATCCTCGCTGAGGTGCCCTTCCGAGAAGCCTTCGACTGCCTCTGGTGCGGTCGTGCGCACCAGACTCGCTCAGACCAGGACCTGGAAGGCTGGGCGGGCCTCTGCCCCGACTGCGTGGGCCGCGCCGGGGACAACGGCTTCCTCCGCTTCCGCTTGCGGGCCGCCCTGCAGGAGCGCAGCCGGGAAACCGCATCCAGCCTCGCGCCCGACGCCGACGCCCAGATGAAGGCCTACTACGCCGCTCGCGCGCCCGAATACGACGACGCCTACCGTCAGCAGGGCGGCGCGGATGGGTCGGTGCTGGACCTTTGGCGGGAACGGGAGCTCGACGAGATCACCGGTTGGCTGGACCAGGTGCCGTTTCGGGGCGAGATCGTCGAGCTGGCCGCAGGCACCGGCTGGTGGTCGCCGCTCCTGGCGCAGAAGGGTGAGTTGTCCATCTACGACATCAACGCCGAACCGCTGGATATCGCTCGCCAACGGCTGGTGGCCCACGGACTGCGCGCCCATATCCATGTCCGGGACGCCTGGCAGGAGCCGGACCGCCAGGTCGATGGCGTCTTCTGCGGCTTCTGGCTCAGCCATGTGCCGCGTCACCGGCTGGGCGACTTCCTGGGGCTGGTCGCTCGCTGGCTCCGCCCGGACGGTCTGTTCGCCTTTTTGGACGAGCGGGCGGGCACCGCCGGCGCCGACCCCGGGGCAGATCTCGAGACCGGCCTGACCACGCGGCGGCTGAGCGACGGCCGGACGTTCCGCATCCCCAAGGTGTACTACGGCCCGGACGAGATCACGACGGCGCTGAGAGAGGCCGGATTCGACCGCACCGAGGTTCACGAGACGTCGCGCTACTTCCTGATGGGCACCGCCGCGCGATGACCGGGTCGGCGTTGGGCGCGGAGGAGCAGCGAACGGTGCCGTGGCGGCGGGGGCTGGGGAGCGTCGGCGTGTGGTCGCATCTTGATGGACTGGCGGCGGCTGAGTTGCGTGCCTTCGTGAGTCGCGTGGAGGCACTGGGCTACGGCGCGCTGTGGGTGCCTGAGACGGTCGGCCGCGAGCCGTACACGCTGCTCGGCGCGCTTTCCCGGGAGACAGGCCGGATGGTGCTGGGCACGAGCATCGCGTCCATCTGGGGCCACGATGCGATGTCCACGCGCATGGCGGCCATGACGCTCCACGAGCTCTCCGGCGGGCGCTTCGTCCTCGGCCTGGGCGTCTCGCACCTCCACCTCGCGCAGAAGTTGCGCGGCCATGTCTATGAGAAGCCGGTGACTCGGATGCGTGAGTACCTCGACGCCTACCGGCGGCTGCCCTATCGGGGGCCGCTGCTTGGTGATCGCGAGGCAGCGGAGGGCGTTCCCGCCGAGCCGCCCGTGCTCATCGCCGCGCTTCGGGCCCGGATGCTCACCCTCGCCGCAAGGCAGGCCGACGGAGCATTCCCCTATCTGGTCACGCCCCAGCGAGTGGCCTGGATGCGCGCGGTGCTCGACCGTGAGGCTGGCCTGGTCGGTCGACGTTCGCCGCTGTTGGCTGTGACGCTGCCGGTCGTTCTCGAGCCTGATCAAAGGGCCGCGCGAGCGACCGCGCGCGCCTATCTGGCGCCGTACCTTCGGACGCCGACCTACCATGCGAGCTGGACCGCGCAGGGCTTCGCGCCGGAGGACTGGGCACAGCCGGCCAGTGACCGGCTGGTCGATGCGATGGTCGCCCGGGGCGATGCAGCGGCTCTCCGCGAGCGGCTCAGCGCGATGCACGCCGCCGGCGCTGACCACGTGGCGCTGATCCCGCTCGCTCCCGACGGCACGACCGAGCAGCTGCCCACGCTCGAGGCACTGGCCGGATCCCCGTAGCGAAGAGCAGGCGATCCCCACCACTCATCACAGGGGGTGATGGTATCTCCGGCGAGGACCGCCATTCCCACCACTCATCACCGGGCGTGATGGTAAGTGGCGTCGGGTCGCCTCATTCTCCAAGGCGCTCGTGAGCACTCGCCGCCTGCGGCCTCAGCCACGCTCGCACGGGCCCTTGGGGCGCGCCGGGGATGCCTCTATCGGATCCGAACGCGGTGAGAAGCGGTGAAAGCCTGGACATCATCACCCCCGGTGATAGGTGGCGGAGATCAGGGTCGGCGCCGGCATCGTGCGGCGTATCCCGGGGCGGCACCCGGCACTCGGAGGCGGCGCCGGCATCCTGCGGTGCAGATGCCCGCCGCGCAGCCATCCCTATACTCCGCGCCTGATGTCACTGAGGGATTGCATCATCACGACGGTCGGCTCGGGCGTGATGGCTGAGGCCATGATCGCCGGGCTCCTCAAGGGCGAGGAGGTCGGCCCGGAGCAGATCATCGCCTCTCACCCACGGGTCGAGCGCCGGGAAGAGCTGAGCCGCGTGCACGGCATCCAGGCCGTGGAGTCGAACGTGGACGCCATCGAGCGAGCCGACGTCATCGTGCTGGCCATCAAGCCGCAGATGCTGCTGAGGGTGGGACGGGAGCTGGCGCCGGTTCTGCGCGAGGGACAGCTCGTCATCTCCATAATCGCGGGCGCGACCACCAAAGCGCTGGGTAACGTCCTCCGTCATCGCCAGGTCGTCCGCAGCATGCCCAACACCCCGGCGCAACTCGGACAGGGCATGACCGTCTGGTACGCCACGCCGCAGGCCACTGAGCAGCAGCGTGCGCAGGCCAGCTCACTACTGGGCAGCCTGGGCAAGCAGCTGGAGGTGGACGACGAGAAGCTCGTGGCCATGGCCACGGCCGTCAGCGGCACCGGCCCCACCTACGTGTTCCTGGTGATGGAGGCGCTGGTGGATGCCGCCGTCCATCTCGGGTTCCCCCGTCACGTGGCGCACGATCTGGTGGTGGAGACGCTGGAGGGGAGCACGGCCTTCGCCAAGGCCACCGGCATGCACCCGGCCCAGCTGCGCAACATGGTCACCTCGCCGGGCGGCACCAGCGCCGCCGCGCTGCATGAGCTCGAATCGGGGCGCCTCCGGACGGTGCTCTCCGAGGCCGTCTGGGCCGCCTTCCGCCGCACCGACGAGCTGGGCCGGCAGCTCGAGGCCGATACGACCCGCGACCCCGACACCCGACCCTGAGCTCGACTCCGACCCTGACCACGGACCGCCCACCCGCCGACCCGACCCAGCGGGGCTGGCTGCGGCTGGCCGCCGTCTTCGCCGTGGCCAGCTTCATCGAGACCGTCGGCTTCGGGCACTTCATCGCGTTCCTGCCACTGCTGGTGACCGACATCGGTGTCCCCGCGCCGGACGTGGCCACCACCGTCGGGTTGCTCTCCGCCGCCGCGCTGCTGGTGGGCATGCCGCTCGTTCCGTTCTGGGGTGCCTGGGCCGACCGCTACAGCCGCAAGCTGATCATCGTCCGCAGCGCACTCGTGGAGGCGGTGCTTTTCGGATTCCTGATCTTCACCCACGAGGTCTGGCAGCTCTTCGTGCTGGTGCGCTGGTCGGGCTCGTCCTGGGCAATACCGGCGTGATGCTGGCGGAGATCACCGATCGCACGCCGCGACCTCGACTGGGCTTCGCCATCAGCCTGGTGGGCACGGCGGGGCCGCTCGGCTTCGCGCTCGGGCCCGCCTTCGGGGGTTTCCTGGCCGACCGGTACGGGGTCCAGTCACTGTTCCTGATCGACGCCGTGCTCACGGCGGGCGTGGTAGCGCTCCTCGTGCTGGGCTACCACGAGCGCGCCGACCGGCCGCAGACCACGCAACGGGTGCTCACGCTGGTGCGGCGCTCGCTGGTGGCAGTGGTCCGGCACCCACTGGCGCGAGCCATCTTCCTGGCCTACTTCCTGTTGCTGCTCGCGCAGCGCCTGCCTCTGCCGTTCATCGCCCTGTGGGTCGAGCAACTGAACGGTCCCCTGGGGTTGGCCACGGTGGTCGGCCTGGTGGCGGGCGGCTACGGCCTCGCGTCGGCCATCGGTTCGCCGCTCGGTGGCCTGCTGGGCGATCGCGCCGGCTACCGACGGGTCTTCGTGGCGGGCGTGCTGGTGGTCGCCGTCTGCCTCGGGCTGATCGCTCTCTCGCCCAGCCTGGTCCCGTTCGCGCTTGCCTACGCCGCCTACGGCGTCGGCTTCGCCACCGCCAGCTCGATGCTCTTCACCATGCTGGCCACGGGATTGCCCGCGGAGATCCGCTCTCCGGTACTGAACCTGGCGCTGTTCCCGCTCTACGTCAGCGGCGTCATCGGCTCCCTTCTGTCGACCGCCGTGCTGGCCGGCACGGGCGGTGACATCCGGCCGCTGTGGGCCATCGCTGCCTTCGTGGCCGTGCTGGCCATCGCGCCCGCCGCGCTGGCCATGGATCGCGCCTCACCGGGCGATCCGGGTCGCGGCTCTTCGACCGATCAGGGCACGCTGTAGCCGACGAGCCGGGACTCGATCTCTCCCTCCGGACGGTCGCTGAAGCCGACCTCCACATCGACAGAGCTGCCGCCGGGCAGGAAAGGGATCTCGATCTCGCTCGCCTCCTCCTCCCCGTCGACCATGGCTGTGACCTCCACCACGACATCCTCTGCCGCGTCGCGGCCGGCGTTGCTAAGCGTGCCCGGTATGGACCAGCCCAGTGCGATCGCCCGCCCCTCTTCCGGGCGCAGGGCCAGGGCGGGGTCGGCCGGTACCATCGCACCAAGACCCTCCAGCATCAGGAGGATGGCCACCAGGCCGATGGCCAGCACGGAGACCGTCAGGGCAGCCCATTCGAGCACGTTGTGTCTCACGACGTTCCCTCCGCCCCTTCCTCCTGCGGTGCCCGAGCCTCGCCGCCGCCCACCAGCAGACGCCCCACCGCGGCGCCCAGTGATGCCACGAAGCCAAGCATGACGGTCATTCCCAAGAGTGCCCGCAGGCCCGTGCCTTCGGTCCGATCGAACGACCAGAAGAGCAGCAGTGACACGCCCAGGCTGATGGCGTACGCAGCCAGGGTCTCGCTGACCGGATGGTCCATCGGGCTGTCACCGGGACGAGGCGGCCGGCTGCCCTGGAAGTCGGCGTAGAAGACGAGCCCGAAGGTGAGCACGATGCTGGCCACCATGACCGCCAGGAGCAGCCACCAGCCCGCCTCGATGCCCAGCATCACCGGTTCTTCCGTGGGTGCCACGTTCAGTGAGAAGAGCAGGGCCCCACCCGCTGCCACGAAGAGCCGTCCGAAGGGACCGATCGATCTCGCCTGGTCGCCGTCATCGGGACTGTCCTCACCGGACGCCAGCTGGGTCCTTGCCAGTGACGCGCCGAAGGCGATGGGGATCGCCTCAAGTGACACCTTGCCCACGACCTCGCGCAGGCTCATGTCCGGCTCCAGCCGTCCCAGCAGGACGAGGGCCACAAGAGCCACGAGGATGCCCAGTCCCATGGCCTCGACCGAGTCGACCAACACCTCGAAGACGGAGTTCTCCTCGCGGAACCCGCTGGTGAGGTTGTAGCCGACCACGACCACGAATGCGACGCCCAACAGGAAGAGGATCTTGAGCGGATGGAGGACGAACCCGTGGAACCAGAATTCCTGGGTGAACAGGAGCGGCAGGCCGATGAGCAGGCCACCGCCCGTCGCGCGGACCAGATTCTGGGCACTGTCACGGGCCGACCTGCGATCTTCCTCGCCCTGCCGCGTCACGAGGTCCCTTATAGCAGAACCCGATGCGCTACCGTGCCCCCGTGCCGCATCCCTTCCGATCGACCCTCAGCGAGCTGCCGGGAACCGCGATGCGCGCCGGATTCGTGTGGGCCTCCCGGCGCGAGCCCCTGGAGCGGCTATCGCAGCGGCTGCCCCTGACCCGCAACCTGGTGCGTCGATTCGTGGCCGGGCAGGACCTGCCGTCCACGTTGATCGCCCTGCAGCGCCTCAGAGTGGCCGGGCTTGCGACCACCGTGGACGTCCTGGGCGAGTCCGTCTCTACGGAGGCTGCGGCCACGGCTGCGGCGGACCGCTATCTGCGGGTGCTCGACGCTCTTGCGGAGCACGGCCTGGACGGCAACGTGAGCGTGAAGCTGACGCAGATGGGGCTCGACATCGACGCGGGGTTCTGCCGGCGCAACGTATCGCGGATCGTGGAGCAAGCGGCTACCACGGGCGCTTTCGTGCGCATCGACATGGAGGATCACACTCGTACGGAGGCCACTCTCGGAATCGCGCGCGACCTGTACGGGCAGCACGGCAACGTGGGCGTCGTCATCCAGTCGTACCTGCGGCGCAGCGCCGATGACGTCGATGCGCTCATCGCCGAACGGATCCGCGTGCGTCTGTGCAAGGGCGCCTATAACGAGCCGGCCAGCGTGGCCTTCGCCACCAAGGCGCAGTCGGACAAGAGCTACGTGCGGCTCATGAAGCGCCTGCTCGTGGCGGGTGAGTACCCCGGTCTCGCCACGCACGACGAGCGGATCATCGGGGCCGCTCGCGAGCTGGTGGCGCGCGAGGGCATCGGAAACGAGCGCTTCGAGTTCCAGATGCTCTACGGAGTGCGGCGCGACCTGCAGGAGGCCCTGGCCGCGGCCGGGCACACGATGCGCGTCTACGTGCCCTTCGGCGCCGAGTGGTACCCGTATTTCATGCGCCGCCTCGCCGAGCGGCCGGCCAACGTCCTCTTCGTGCTCAAGACCCTGGCGCGCGATCGGGGGTAGCGCGGCTCGGCACCGTCAGGCGCGCGTCAACTTCTCCAGTTGCTCGGCGTGCTCTTCCAGGTGGCGAGCCACGAAGCGGTCGAAGATGTCGCGGACGGTCATCACGCCCTGCGTCTGATGCGCGCCGCGTGCTTCCCATTCCCGCTCGTCCAGCTCCGCGGTGAAGACTCGAACGGCTTCTATCGAGGCGCTGACCCGGCTGATGACGTCCGTCGCGGCTTCATGGCGCCCGCGCTCGATGGCGCCGATGCGAGCTGTGTCGGTCTTGACCCGCCCGAAGGGCACGGGTTCGGGAGATGCGGCGCCGATCACCTTCTCCGCTTCGCTCATCCAATACGGCACGAACTCCGCGATATGCGACCAGGCCTGTCCCGCCTCCCACCGCTCGCCGTCGCTTGGATCCGGTTCGGTCAAGCCCGGCGGGGGGTCGGCGCTAGCGATCTGGGCAAGGCGCGCCTCGACCGCGTCGAGCCTCAGGCGAAGCACCTCGTTGTCGGGCTGGTTCGCTTCCTGCATCGGCGCAGGATAGCCACTACCGCGGTGCTTATCAATGCTCGGCGTCGCCCTGACCGACACATGCTACTGTATGCTTATGTTGACTCGCCGGCTTCAGGTGCTGCTCGACGAGGACCAGTTCCGGCGTCTGGCGGCCGTCGCCCGCCGGCGTCGCGTCTCGGTCGCGATGGTCGTCCGCGAAGCCATCGACCGTGACCTTTCGGGACCAGCCTCTCGTCGGGAGGCCGCGGGCCGCCGCCTGCTGTCGGCGCGGCCCATGGACGTGCCCGATCCGAAGGGACTTCGGCGAGAGCTCGACGAGCTGCGCTCCGGCGGACGATGATCGTCCTGGACACGACCATCCTCGTCTACGCCCTGGGATCGGACCATCCGCTTCAGGCGCCATGCCGGCGGCTCATCGAGGCGATCACGGAGGGGCGGGTAGAGGCCTCGACCACGCCCGAGGTCGTGCAGGAGTTCGTGCATGTGCGAGCTCGCCGCCACGGACGTGAGGACGCCTCGCGACAGGGCCGCGACTACGCCTCCCTGTTGTCGCCTCTCCTGCCGATCGACGAGCCAGCATTGCTTCTGGGCTTACGTCTCTTCGAGGAGCACCAGGAGCTGGGGCCCTTCGACGCTGTGTTGGCCGCCACCGCCATCGCCCAGGGAGCCGATGCGCTCGTATCGGCGGACCGTGCCTTCGCCGGGGTCCGTGGGCTGACACACGCCGATCCCGCGACGCGAGGGCTGGCGGCGCTCCTCAGTACGTAGGCTCAGTCGGGGAAGGCCTCCGGGCCGCGCTCCGCGAGTGCCTGGGCATCGGCGTCGGGGTGAGCCGATGGCAGCCAGGAGTAGGGATACGCCGGATCCTCCAGTGCCGCCGCTTCCTCCGTCAGATGCAGGCCGTGGAATGTGTCGACCATGACCGCCAGCTCCTCGGTGCCCTCCTTGCCGATGGAGGCCTCCACCGTTCCCGGATGCGGTCCGTGCGGGATGCCCGCCGGATGGACGGTGAAGGAGCTGACCTCCACGCCACGGCGGCTCATGAAGTTGCCCGCTACGTAGTAGATGACCTCGTCGCTGTTGATGTTGGAGTGGTTGTAGGGCGCCGGGATGGCCAGCGGGTGGTAGTCGAACTTGCGCGGCACGAAGCTGCACACCACGTAGTTGCGGCCGGAGAAGGTCTGATGCACGGGCGGCGGCTGATGGACGCGTCCGGTGATCGGCTCGAAGTCGCCGATGTTGAAGACATACGGAAAGAGGTAGCCGTCCCAGCCGACCACGTCGAAGGGGTGACGGCGGTAGTGGTAGGCCGTCATCCTGCCGCGCACCTTGAGATGGACGGTGAACTCCCCTTCTTCGTCCCGCGGCGCGGCGGCGTCCGGGGCGCGCAGGTCGCGGTTGGAATAGGGCGAGTGCTCCAGCAGCTGGCCCCAATCGTTGCGATAGCGCTTGGGCGAGACGATCTCCGTGGGCGACTCAAGATAGAGGACGCGATGCTCGGCGGCGGCGTCGGGCTCCAGCCGCCAGGTGGTCCCGATGGGGATGACCAGGTAATCGCCGGGACCGTAGCGCAGCGATCCGAAGATGCTCTGGAAGGTGCCGCTGCCTTCGTGAAAGAACAGCAGCTCGTCGGCCTCGCCGTTGCGGTAGAAGCGATCGGGCGGCAGGGCGTCGACGGGACGGACGACGCCCATCAGCACGTCGCTGTTGTAGAAGAGCGGCACACGACCCGAGACGATGTCGCCGCGCGGCTCCAGCCCGCCCGACTTCACCAGCCGGTGGTGGTGCGCCTCGCCATCTGCCGCCTGAAGGCGCATCTCCGCGACCGGTTCGATGCGGTGCGTCTCGGTCGGCGGGCGAAGGTGGTAGAGCAGCGACGATCGGCCGTGGAAACCCTCCATGCCGAACAGCTCCTCGGCGTAGAGGGAGCCGTCCGGCGCCCGATGTTGCGTGTGGCGCTTGTGTGGCACGTTGCCGCGACTGACGTAGTACATGGGCCTGTCGATCCTCCTGGGGAGAAGTCTACGGCTGCCGTTTACCTGCTCTCGGGTCGCTCCACGATGGCGTTCGTCAGCGTGCCCAGTCGCTCGACCTTCAAGGTGACCTCGTCGCCCGGCTGGAGCCAGCGCCCGAAGCCGGACTCATCCTTGATCTCCAGCAGGCAGCCGGTGCCCACAGTGCCCGAGCCGATGAGGTCGCCGGGTCGGAGCCGCGCGTCAGCCGAGGCGCGTGCGAGCATCTCGCCGAAGCTGAAGTGGACGTCGGACCAGCTGCCGCGACTCAGCTCCTGTCCGTTGACCTCGGCCGTGGCGGTGAGCGCGTAGCCGTTCCCAGCCCGTGCATCGGCCAGCTCATCCGGCGTCACCAGGCACGGCCCGAATGACGCCGCGAAATCCTTCCCCTTGGCCGGCCCGAGCCGGACGGCAGTCTCCTCGCGTTGAAGATCGCGCGCCGACCAGTCGTTGAAGATGGTGTAGCCACCGATGGCCTCCTCGGCACGCTCCGCCGGAAGGTCGAGCGCGGGCGTGTCGATGAGCGCGGCGATCTCCAGCTCGTAGTCAAGCTCCTGCGAATCTCGTGGGCGCCAGACCGGATCGCCCGGTCCGCGCACCTCGGAGACGTTGCCGAAGTAGAAGATGGGTAGTCGATACCAGGCCTCGGGCACCTCCTGGTCGCGACGTCCCCACATGGTCGCCACGTGCCGCTCGAAGGCATAGAAGTCGCGCAGGCTGGTGGGCCGCAGCAGGGGCGGGCCGAAGACCAGGCCGTCAGGGTCGAGCGCCACATCGTCGTCGTCTTCTGAGCCGCCGTGCCTGTCGCCAGCCAGGAATGGGTCGAGCACGGCTCGCAGGGCTTCGACACGTGCCCCGGACGCCAGATGATCGTCCAGCGTGGTGATGGGACGCCGGAACAGCGGCACGTTGTGGGCGAGGGCGGGATCGTCTCGGACCAGGCGACGTCGTGCCGGCTCAAGGTCCAGCCAGTGGCCGTCAGGTAGCGCCGCAGCGAGGCGGGATGTAGCGCCCGCTGGTGCGTGGCGCTCGCGTACGTGGGCGATCCTCATGAGGTCCCGAGTCTAATCGGGTGCGTATCGCAGGGCATCGTCGCCAGCGTCGTTCGCGGTGCGCGCGCCATGTTGGCGCCGCGATGCGATGGAGTATAGTGACTTGCGAAATGCAAGCCGCCTACTCCCGAGGCCATCATGACGACGCCGACACCCGACCGCAGGCCCGACATCAGCAACGGTCAGCTCATCGACCTGACCACCACGGGCCGGCAGTCCGGCGAAGCCAGGCGCATCGAGATCGTCATCTTCTCCTTTGATGGCCGCCTGTACATCTCGGGCATGCCCGGCCGTCGGGCATGGCTGGCCAACGTGGTCGCCGAGCCGCGGATCATCGTGCATCTCAAGGGTGATGTCGACGCAGACCTGGCGGGTCGGGCGCGGGTGATAGGCGACCCCGACGAACGTCGGACGCTGCTGACGCGCATCACTCGACACTGGCGGCGGGAGGGCCAGATCGGTGCGTTCGTGGCGACCAGCCCGCTGATCGAGGTAGAGCTGGACGAGCCGGCCGCCGCCTGAGTCCGTGGCGGCCACCTGATCGGCGGATGTGCGTGGCGGCCACCTGATCGACGGATGTCGGTGGCGGCCACCTGATCGACGGATCGCGGCGAGCACACGATGAGTCCCGATGAAGTGGTAGGCAAGGTTCGGTGAAGGGTCCGTGGCCATGATGCATGAGCCATGGATGACGCACGAGTCGGCGCTGCATTCCGCGCGGTCCGGATCCGACGTGGATGGCGCCAGGCAGACGTGGCCAGCCGAGCGGGCGTGTCACGATCGCTGGTATCTGTCGTGGAACGCGGACACGTGGATGGGTTGACGATGGCTGTCGTTCGGCGCGTCGCCCAGGCGTTAGGGATACGCCTCGACCTGGTGGTGCGTTGGCGGGCCGGCGACCTCGATCGCCTGCTCAACGCGGGTCACGCGGCACTCCATGAGGAGATCGCGCGCTATCTCGGGACGTTGCCGGACTGGCTCCAGGCGCCGGAGGTCTCCTTCTCGATATACGGCGAGCGTGGCGTCATCGACATCCTTGCATTCCATCCGCCGACGGGCTCGCTCCTCGTCATCGAGCTCAAGACCGAGCTGGCGGACCTAGAGGATGTGCTCACTGTCATGGACCGCCGTGTCCGACTTGCTGCCACGGTCGCTCGCCAGCGCGGCTGGGACGCCAGGAGCGTCAGCAGCTGGGTGGTCATCGCGGAGGGAGATGCGAATCGGCGGCGCGCTCAGGCGCACGCGGCAACACTGAGGTCCGCGTTCCCAGCGAACGGGCACCAGATGCGCGCGTGGCTTCGAGACCCGACCGGACGAATCGCGAGCCTGTCTTTCTGGGCTAATGCCAGCGGGAGTAGCGCAACGCGGAGGCGTGTCAGTCGGAAGCGAGTCCGGAGGCCCGTGACGGGGGTCGCCGCCTAGCTGATGCCACTGCCTATGGCGTTAGCCCAGGAAGCGCGTCGCCCGGCAGCGGGCCGCCCGCCCGTAACGCTACCCCGACGAGCACAAGCGGCACGCGGCGCGCCCGGCAGCGGGCCGCCCGCCCGTAACGCTACCCCGGCGAGCACAAGCGGAGCGCGGCGCGCCCGGCAGCGGGCCGCCCGCCCGTAACGCTACCCCGGCGAGCACAAGCGGCACGCGGCGCGCCCGGCAGCGGGCCGCCCGCCCGTAACGCTACCCCGGCGAGCACAAGCGGAGCGCGGCGCGCCCGGCAGCGGGCCGCCCGCCCGTAA
>JBBSMF010000008.1:0-13463 GCA_038233295.1 Candidatus Limnocylindrales bacterium
CCCGGCGACAACGTGGACATGACCGTCGAGCTCATCACGCCCATCGCCCTCGAGACCGGCCAGCGCTTCGCCATCCGCGAGGGTGGCCGCACCGTGGGCGCCGGCGCCATCACGCAGATCCTGGCCTAGCACGATGGCCAAGGTAGAGAATCGGCCGGTCATCCAGCTGGCCTGCACCGAGTGTCGCGAGCGGACGTACTCCACCCGCAAGAACAAGAGGAACGATCCCAACCGGATCGAGCTCCAGAAGTATTGCCCGCGCTGTCGCCAGCACAGGCTCCATCGCGAGGCCAAGTAGAGGCAAGCAAGCACACCGCACCGTAGGCGCGTAGCTCAATCGGTAGAGCTCTGGTCTCCAAAACCAGTGGTTGTCGGTTCGAGTCCGGCCGCGCCTGCCACCCCCTCCACACGAAGGACATCGCCCACAGTGTTTCGCCGGATCCGCCGCTTCGTCGGTGAGTCGTATTCCGAACTCAAGAAGGTCACCTGGCCCACGCGCGAGCACACGCGCAACCTGACCGTGCTGGTCTTCGCGATCAGTGCCGTGGTGGGTGCCTACATCGGCTTCTTCGACCTGCTCTTCAGCGAGATGCTGGCGCGCATCGCGGATGCCACGTGATGACTGAGTTCCTGGACCACATCACTCAGAAGGCGCCCGACAAGCGCTGGTACGTGATACATACCTACTCGGGCTACGAGAAGAAGGTCAAGACCAACCTCGAGCACCGCATCGAGTCCATGGGCATGGAAGACAAGATCTACCAGGTACTGGTGCCCGAGGAGGACGAGATCGAGATCCGCGCAGGCCAGCGCGTGACCGTCCAGAAGAAGGTCTACCCGGGCTACGTCCTCGTGGAGATGATCCTGGATCCGGATTCGTGGTTCGTCGTCCGCAACACACCCGGCGTGACCAGCTTCGTCGGCGGCGGCAACATCCCCGGCAGCCGCAACGAACCGGTGCCCCTCGAGGAGCACGAGGTCAAGCAGATCCTCCGCCAGATGGGCGTGGAGACGCCCAAGTATCGAGTAGCCTTCCAGAAGGGCCAGAGCGTCCGGGTGACGGATGGCCCGTTCGCGGAGTTCATCGGCACCGTGGACGAGGTCAACCCCGAGCGCAACAAGCTCAAGGTGCTGGTCAGCATCTTCGGGCGCGAGACGCCCGTCGAGCTGGACTTCCTCCAGGTCGAGAAGCTTTGATGCCCATGTCCCCTCACCGATCCAGGAAGGAACCGGTCCGTGGCTAAGAAGATCCGTATCGTCCTGACCCTGCAGCTGCCTGCTGGCAAGGCGACCCCCGCTCCGCCGGTGGGCACCGCCCTGGGTCCGCACGGCATCAACATCGTGGAGTTCTGCAAGAGCTACAACGAGAAGACCGCCGCTCAGAGCGGACAGGTCATCCCCGCCCAGATCACGGTCTTCGAGGATCGCAGCTTCACCTTCGTGCTCAAGACGCCGCCGGCGGCGGACTTGCTGCGCAAGGCGGCCGGTGTGGAGAAGGGATCGGCGACGTCCGGTCGAGACCGTGCCGGACGGGTCACCCGGGCTCAGGTCCGAGAGATCGCCCAGACCAAGATGGTCGATCTCAACGCGGCGGATCTGGAGGCGGCCAGCCGGATCATCGAGGGCACGGCGCGCTCGATGGGCATCGAGGTCACCGGCTAGCCGACCCACTCGCGCCGGCACAGCGCCGGAACGCCCACCCCGCGTGGAAGGGGGAGGCCCACCCGGGCCGTCACAGAGGAGTCGAGACCATGGCCGATCGCGGCAAGCGTTACCAGGATGTCGTCAAGCTGGTCGAGCGTGGCCGCCCCTACGAGCCGATGGAGGCGGTTGGGCTGCTCAAGGACACCAGCAACGTCAAGTTCGATGCGTCCGTCGAAGCACACGTGCGGCTGGGCGTCGACCCGCGCCACGCCGACCAGATGGTGCGGGGCACCGTGGTGCTTCCGCATGGCGTCGGCAAGCCGGTCCGCGTGGTCGTCTTCGCTCAGGCGGACAAGGCGCAGGAAGCCTTGAAGGCTGGTGCCGATGAGGTCGGCGGGGACGACCTGGTAAAGCGTATCGAGGCCGGCTGGCTCGACTTCGACGTGGCCCTGGCCACGCCCGATATGATGGGCATGGTCGGCAAGCTGGGACGGATCCTGGGCCGACGCGGTCTCATGCCCAACCCCAAGTCGGGGACGATCACCTTCGACGTTGACCGCGCGGTCCGCGAGGTCAAGGGAGGCCGCGTGGAGTTCAAGGTCGACAAGGGCGCTATCATCCACGTGCCCTTCGGCAAAGTGAGCTTCGAAGCGGAGCAGCTGGCCGACAACCTGGCCGCGCTGGTGGACGCCATCAACCGCGCCCGACCGAGCGCGACCAAGGGTCAGTACTTCAAGAGCCTGACCGTGGCCTCCACGATGGGCCCCGGCATCCGCGTGGATGTCCCGGGGCTCCTCGCCAGGGCCGCCGCCTAGGCGCTGGTCCAGGGGCGAGAGCCCCGACGGTGGCGGGCAGGTCCGCGCCGTATCCAGATCGTTCCGCCACAGACAGCGTTGCGTCCGCAGTACCCGCCTGGCGGGTGCCTGCCGCGGCAAGGGATCGCTCCCCGTGAGCGATCGTGCCACGGATCGGACCGAAATCGTCGACGGACCCGGCTGATGGCCGGGGCACGCCGGCGGGCACGCCGAGGCAAGGTCACGGGTCGCCACCCGGGTCGCGCTGCGCTGCAGTCGAGACCGTCGCACCTGCGCGGAACGTCCACAGCGGACGTCTGGCCGTCAGGCGCCCACCAGGGAAAGGAGGCGACATGCCGACCGAGGTCAAGCGCGCCGCGGTGGCCGAGCTGGTCGAGGCGTTCTCGAACAGCGAACGGGCCATCGTGTCCGACTACCGGGGCCTTACCGTCTCGGACCTGAGCGCCATGCGCCGGGCGCTGCGAGAGCAGGGAATCACCTACCGAGTGGTCAAGAACCGCTTGGCCCGGATCGCCGCCGAGGAGGCCGGCCGAGGCGAGCTGTCGCCTCTGCTCGATGGCCCCACAGCCGTCGCGCTGGGCGGACAGGATGAGGCCTCCCTGGCCAGAGGCCTCATCGAGGCGCTGCGTCCACACCGCTCCGTCGTCATCCGCGGCGGCGTGATCGGCAACACGCGGATCGATGGTGCCGCGGTCACGCGCCTCGCGACGTTGCCCAGCCGTGAGCAGCTGCTCAGCCAGCTGGCCGGCGGCATCGCTTCGCCGCTCAGCACCATGGCTTCGCTGCTCAGTGCGCCGCTGCGCAACCTGGGCTACGGCCTGACGCAACTCCGCGACCAGCGTGAGGGGGCCGGCCCGGCCTGACCGCGCGCCCCTTCGACCCGCCCCATAGACCCCATCCACAAGGAGGCTCACCATGGCGACACTGACCCAGGACCAGCTGCTCGAGGCCATCGACGGCATGACGGTCCTCGAACTCTCCGACTTCATCAAGAAGTTCGAGGAGCGCTACGGCGTCACGGCTGCGGCTCCTGCCGCCGCTGCCGCCCCGGCCGCCGCCGGCGGTGCGCCCGCCGCCGCCGTCGAGGAGCAGACCGAGTTCACCGCGGTGCTCACGGAGATCGGCCCCAACAAGATCCCGGTCATCAAGGTGGTTCGCGAGCTCACCGGTCTGGGCCTGAAGGAGGCCAAGGACCTGGTGGACGCGTCGCCCAAGCCGGTCAAGGAAGGCATCGCGCGCGACGAGGCCGACAAGATCAAGGCCGCTCTGGAAGAGCAGGGCGCCAAGGTCGAGATCAAGTAGGACCCCCGGCTCGACCGGCGGTCGAGCGGCGATCGCGGCGGGCCCGTCCCAGACGTTGGGGCGGGCCTTCCGTTCGATGCCTTCCTTCCGTTGACACTCGGCGCGGTCGTGGTAATATCTCTTTTCCGTGAGCGCGGCCCCTTTCGTTATGACCCTGCCCGGGGTATGCCCACGCCCCGATCCGCTGTTCCCGTCTCATCCCCCGGCTAGGAGCGCTTGATGCTGTCCGTTTCCCCTGTCCGGCATGACTCACTGATCGCGCCCGAGCGCAAGAGCTATGCCCGGATCCCCGAGGTCCTGCCGATCCCTGACCTGATCGAGCTCCAGCTGCAGTCGTTCCGCTGGTTCATCGAGAGCGGTCTGCGTGAGCTGCTCGACGAGATCAGCCCGATCCAGGACTTCACCGGCAAGGTGATGGAGCTGCGCTTCAAGCGCTACGAGTTCGGCGAGCCCAAGTACTCCGAACTTGAGTGTCGGACGCGGGACCTGACCTTCTCCAAGCCGCTCTACGTGGACGTCGAGCTGCTCATCAAGGAGACCGGCGAGATCCAGAGTCAGCGCGTGTACATGGGCGACTTCCCGACCATGACCGACCAGGGCACGTTCATCATCAACGGTGCCGAGCGTGTCGTGGTGAGCCAGCTCGTGCGCTCGCCGGGTGTCTACTACACGGCCACTGAGGACGCCGCGACCGGCCGACAGCTCTACAGCGCGAAGGTCATCCCCAACCGGGGCGCCTGGCTGGAGTTCGAGACAGCTGCCCGTAACCAGCTGTATGTGAAGGTCGATCGCAAGCGCAAGCTGGAGGCTTCCAAGCTGCTGCGCGCCGTGGGCTGGGACTACCCCGAAGGCGGCGACCGAAGCGATCCCAACGCCTACATGCTGCGCACCTTCGAACGGATCGACACCAATGCGGACGCCCGCTACCTGCAGGCGACCCTGGAGAAGGACGCGACCACGACGCGCCAGGAGGCGCTCATCGAGGTCTACAAGAAGCTGCGGCCCGGTGATCCGCCGACCGGCGACAACGCCGAGAAGCTGGTCGAGAGCCTCTTCTTCAACTTCCGCCGCTACGACCTGGGTCGCGTCGGCCGCTACAAGTTCAACAAGAAGCTGGACCCGGTCGCGGAGCGGATGGGCATCAGCCTGCCACGCGATGTACGCACCATCACCCGAGAGGACATCGCTGCCATCGTGGGGCAGCTCATCGAGCTCAACAACGGCATCGGGCAGGCGGACGATATCGACCACCTCGGCAACCGGCGCATCCGGGCCAACGGTGAGCTGATCCAGAACGCTTTCCGGGTGGGCCTCTTGCGCATGGAGCGCGTGGTCAAGGAGCGCATGACGATCCAGGAGATCGACAAGGCGACCCCCAACGCGCTCATCAACATCCGTCCCGTGGTGGCGGCCATGAAGGAGTTCTTCGGCGGCAGCCAGCTCTCGCAATTCATGGACCAGACCAATCCGCTGGCGGAGCTGACCTCCAAGCGTCGCCTGTCCGCGCTGGGCCCGGGCGGCCTGTCGCGGGAGCGTGCCGGCTTCGATGTCCGCGACGTGCACCACAGTCACTACGGCCGCATCTGCCCCATCGAGACGCCCGAAGGGCCGAACATCGGCCTCATCGGCTCACTCGCCACGTACGGCCGCATCAACGAGTACGGCTTCATCGAGACGCCCTACCGCAAGGTCAAGCGAACCGTCTCCTGGGACGAGCCGGAGATCGGCCGTGAGTCGGCCGATGCCGATGTGGCCACCAAGGGCGGCACGGTCGTGCTCAAGAAGGGCGAGCTGTTCACCAAGGAAGCCGTGGCCGAGCTCAAGAAGCAGAAGGCCGGCGCCTTCCCCATCCGCCCGCGCGTGACCGACGAGATCGTCTACCTGGCCGCGTACGACGAGGAGGAGCGCTACGTGGCGCAGGCCAACGCGTCCCTCGACGAGGAAGGCCACTTCGCCGATGAGCGCGTGCCGGCTCGCCACCGCGACCAGTTCCCGGAGGCGCGGCCCCAGCAGATCGAGTTCATGGACGTGAGCCCCAAGCAGGTCGTCTCCGTGGCCACGGCGCTCATCCCCTTCCTGGAGCACGACGACGCCAACCGTGCCCTGATGGGCTCCAACATGCAGCGCCAGGCGGTGCCACTCCTGGAGCCCGAGGCGCCCGTGGTCGGCACCGGCATGGAGGCCCGCGCCGCCCGTGACTCGGGCCAGGTCCTGGTCGCCCGGCGCGACGGCCTCGTGCTGTCCGTGACGGCAGAGCAGATCACCGTCGAGCCGGACGCCGGCAAGGCCGGGGAGCTGGACCTCTATCGCCTGGAGAAGTTCGTTCGCTCCAACCAAGGCACCTGCATCAACCAGCGCCCCATCGTGGACGTGGGCATGCGCATCAGTGGCGGGCAGGTGCTGGCCGACAGCAGCTCGACCGATCGCGGTGAGCTGGCCCTCGGTCGCAACGTCCTGGTGGCCTTCATGAGCTGGGAGGGCGGCAACTACGAGGACGCCATCGTCGTCAGCGACCGCCTGGTGCGCGAGGACCTCTTCACCAGCATCCACATCGAGAAGCACGAGCTGGAGTCGCGCGACACCAAGCTCGGTCCCGAGGAGATCACCCGGGATATCCCGAATGTGGGCGAGGAATCGCTCAAGGACCTCGACGAGGACGGCATCGTCTATATCGGCGCCGAGGTGCAGCCGGGCGACATCCTGGTGGGCAAGATCACGCCCAAGGGCGAGACGGAGCTGACCGCCGAGGAGCGTCTGCTGCGGGCCATCTTCGGTGAGAAGGCGCGTGAGGTGAAGGACTCCAGCCTGCGCTTGCCGCACGGCGAGCGCGGCAAGGTAGTCGACGTGCGCGAGTTCAACCGCGACCGCGGCGATGAGCTGATGCCCGGTGTCAACCGCCTGATCCGGGTCAGCGTCGCCGCCAAGCGCAAGATCTCCGTGGGCGACAAGATGGCCGGCCGTCACGGCAACAAGGGCGTCGTGGCCAAGATCCTGCCGCAGGAGGACATGCCCTTCCTGCCTGATGGCACGCCCGTCGACATCATCCTCAACCCGCTGGGTGTACCCAGCCGGATGAACATCGGCCAGATCCTGGAGACGCATCTGGGCTGGGCCCTGCACGAGCAGGGTCGCCAGGCGGGTCAGCGCATCAGTGCCGCCACGGCCGTCTTCGATGGCGCGACCGAAGAGCAGATCCGCGATGAGCTGCGCGCGGCGGGACTGCCTGAGTCGGGCAAGACGATGCTGCACGACGGCCGCACCGGTGAAGCCTTCGACAAGGAGGTCACCGTCGGCTACATCTACATGCTGAAGCTGCACCACCTCGTTGAAGACAAGATCCACGCTCGCTCGACGGGCCCCTACAGCCTCATCACGCAGCAGCCGCTGGGTGGCAAGGCGCAGTTCGGGGGCCAGCGTTTCGGCGAGATGGAGGTCTGGGCGCTCGAGGCCTACGGGGCCGCGAACATCCTGCAGGAGCTTCTGACGGTCAAGTCGGACGACGTCATGGGCCGAGTCCAGACGTACGAGGCCATCGTCAAGGGAGAGGATATCCAGCCGCCCGGCGTGCCGGAGTCATTCAAGGTGCTCATCAAGGAGCTCCAAAGCCTGGGTCTCAACGTGGAGATCCTCAACGAGAACGAAGAAGAGATCCATTTCGCCGAGGACGCCTCGGCTTACCCGCTGCCCGATCTTGGTGGGATCAATCTCGCCGGGTTCGAGGACTGACAGACAACCCGATCGACACGGGCCGCATGCGGCCGGGGGTGCGGGCTCCCGGCCAGGCGGACCGTCGGTTCGGCTGGTGCACGTCGCTTCGCCCCAGCCTGCTCATCTCGCGCCCTCGCCAGGCGTGACGAAGGAGAACGATGCTCGAGGTCAATAACTTCAACGCCATCCGCATCTCGCTGGCCTCCCCGGATCAGATCCGGGACTGGTCGAAGGGTGAGGTCACCAAGCCGGAGACGATCAACTACAGGACCCTCCGTCCCGAGAAGGACGGTCTCTTCGACGAGCGCATCTTCGGGCCCTCCCGTGACTGGGAGTGCTACTGCGGAAAGTACAAGCGGATCCGCTACAAGGGCATCATCTGCGACAAGTGCGGCGTCGAGGTCACGCGCGCCAAGGTCCGCCGCGAGCGGATGGGTCACATCCAGCTGGCCAGCCCGGTGTCGCACATCTGGTACTTCAAGGGCACGCCCAGCCGGCTCGGCATCCTGCTCGACATCAGCCCGCGCAACCTGGAGCGGATCCTCTACTTCGCCCTGTACATCGTCACCTGGGTGGACGAGGACGCCCGCGCTCGCATGCTCCAGCAGCTGGAGGATGAGGCGGAAGGGCGTGGCGGCAAGGGCGGCAAGCTGCTGGCAGAGCGGGAGGACGAGCTCCGCTCAGGGGTCAACCGCCAGTCTGACGAGCTTAGGGAAGCGCTCGCCCAGTTCAAGAAGGAGCGCGAGGAGGAGCGGACCAACCGCACCTCCGAACTGGTCGAGGCGCAGCAGGCCACGCAGGCGGCCATGGACGCTTTGAGCGGCGCTGCCGCCGAGGAGCCCATCGTCTTCCAGCACACCGGCGAGGCCATCGTGTCGGCCGGCGACAAGGCCGACAAAGCTGCGCAGACGCGCCTGAAGAAGGCCGCCGGTGACGAGATCGAGCGGGTCAACACGGAGATCCAGGAGCGCGGCGCCGCCGAGGAGGCCAGCGTTCGCCAGCAGATCGACGACCTCAAGCTTCAGATGGACGCCACCCTCGAGATGGAGCGCGAGCGCCTCAAGGTGGAGGCAGAGGGCCTCAAGGAAGAGATCCGCAAGGCACGCGACGAGATCACGCGCATCCAGCCTGGTCAGATGCTGCCCGAATCAGCTCTGGACGGCTACAGCTTCCGCGAGCTGGACCGGAAGTACGGCAGCGGCGTGCGGGGCGGCTCGCGTCTCTTCGGTGCCGGCATGGGCGCGGAGGCCGTCCGTGAGCTCATCACGCGCATGGACCTCGAGACGCTGGGCGCCCGGCTCCATTCGGAGGTGCGCACCAGCTCCGGCATGCGCCGCAAGAAGGCCATCAAGCGGCTGCGCCTCATCGAGGCTTTCCGCCGCTCCGGCACACGGCCCGAGTGGATGATCCTTTCGGTCCTGCCGGTCATCCCGCCCGACCTGCGCCCCATGGTGCAGCTCGACGGCGGCCGCTTCGCGACCTCTGACCTGAACGACCTGTACCGGCGCGTCATCAACCGCAACAACCGCCTCAAGCGGCTCCTCGAGCTGGGCGCGCCCGAGATCATCATCCGCAACGAGAAGCGGATGCTGCAGGAGGCGTGCGACGCGCTCATCGACAACGGCCGGCGCGGTCGCGCCATCGCGGGCACCGGCAATCATCGCCTGAAGAGCCTCTCCGACATGCTCAAGGGCAAGCAGGGCCGCTTCCGTCAGAACCTGCTGGGCAAGCGCGTCGACTACTCCGGCCGCTCGGTCATCGTGGTCGGTCCGGAGCTGAAGCTGCACCAGTGCGGCCTGCCCAAGAAGATGGCCCTCGAGCTGTTCAAGCCGTTCGTCATGCGCCAGCTCGTGGAGAAGGGCTTCGCCCACAACATCAAGAGCGCCAAGCGCATCGTGGAACGCGTGCGACCTGAGGTCTGGGATGTCCTGGAGGACGTCATCAAGGATCACCCGGTCCTGCTCAACCGCGCTCCCACGCTCCACCGCCTGGGCATCCAGGCCTTCATGCCCGTGCTCGTCGAAGGCTCGGCCATCCAGATCCACCCGCTCGTGTGCTTCGCCTTCAACGCCGACTTCGACGGCGACCAGATGGCCGTCCATGTGCCGCTCAGCCGGGCGGCCCAGGACGAGGCGCGCCGGATGATGCTCTCCACCGCGAACCTGCTCTCGCCCTCCGACGGTGCGCCGGTCGTGGCGCCGACACAGGACATGATCCTGGGCTGCTACTACCTGACCCTCGAGCGCGAGGACCTGGCCATCGACAAGCCGGTGCAGAGCTTCTCCGACGAGCGCGAGGCACTGCTGGCCTACGACATCGGCCTCATCGACACGCGGCCGGGCGTCGACTCGCTGCCCAATCACCGTGTCTCCAAGCTGGAGCTCCATTCGCCCATCGAGCTGGTCACGCGGACCTGGGACGCGGGCTCCGAGGCGATGATCGACGAGACGGTGCGCACCACCGTGGGTCGGGTCATCTTCAACCAGATCCTGCCCGATCGGCTGCGCTTCCTCAACCGGACCATGAACCGCGCAGCGCTGCGCGAGCTCGTGAGCGACTGCTATCGGTTGCTGGGCTCGGACGAGACCGCGCATCTGGTCGATGGCATCAAGACCGTCGGCTTCCACTACGCCACTCGCGGCGGCGTGACCATCGCCGTCGACGACATCACCGTGCCCCCACAGAAGCGGCAGCTGCTCGCCGACGCGGACGGCCTGGTGGAGAAGATCGACGGTCAGTTCCAGCGCGGCCTCATCACCGAGGACGAGCGCTACGAGCGCGTGGTGCAGATCTGGAAGGACACCACCCAGCAGGTCAGCGACCGGATGATGGAGGGCCTCGATCAGTACGGCCCGGTCAACCTGATGACCAACTCCGGCGCCCGCGGCAACAAGGGCAACATCGGTCAGCTGGGTGGCATGCGCGGCCTGATGGCTGATCCCACCGGCCGCATCATCGATGTCCCGGTGCGTTCCAACTTCCGCGAGGGCATGACCGTCCTCGAGTACTTCATCTCCACCCACGGCGCCCGCAAGGGCCTGGCCGACACCGCGCTGCGCACCGCCGACTCGGGCTACCTCACCAGACGCCTGGTCGACGTGGCGCAGGACGTCATCACCCGTGACGACGACTGCGGCACGGAGGAGGGCACCTGGATCACGCGGGCGGAGACCGAGGAGTTCGCGGGCACCGAGCCGGAGGCCTTCCGGCGCCGGCTGGTCGGTCGCTTCGCGGCCGGTCCGGTGACGGCACCCGGCGCTCGCAAGAAGGACGCGCCCATCGTGGAGCGCAACGTCGAGATCGACGAGGCGCTGGGCCTGGCCATCGACGAGGCCGGCGTGGCCGAGGTGCTGGTCCGCTCACCGCTGACCTGTCAGTCGCGCTACGGCGTCTGCCGCTCGTGCTACGGACGCAACCTGGCCACCGGCCACCTGATCGGTATCGGCGAGGCAGTGGGCATCATCGCCGCGCAGTCCATCGGGGAGCCCGGCACGCAGCTCACGATGCGCACCTTCCACACCGGCGGTGTGGCCGGCCTGGACATCACGGCCGGTCTGCCGCGCGTCGAGGAGCTGTTCGAGGCGCGCATGCCCAAGGGCAAGGCCGAGATCAGCCACATCGATGGCGTGGTCGAGATCATCCAGGGCGAGAACGGTGCACGCCGCGTCAAGGTGACCAGCCGCGAGGCCTTCGACACCCCGCTGCGGATCTCCTCTGGTCATGAGGTGCTGGTCCAGGAGGGCGACGTGGTGGAGGCCGATCAGGTCCTCGCCCGCCTGGAGGATGGCGACAAGGTTGACGAGGTCCGGGCGCCCGATGCGGGTCTCATGGTCCGTGACCAGGACGGCCTCATGGTCCGCTCCGAGGACGTCGTCGAGCGTGAGTACGCCATCCCCCACAACGCCAAGCTGCTGGTCGAGAACGGTCAGCTGATCCGTGCCGGAGACCCCATCACGGACGGTCCCATCAACCCGCAGGAGTACCTCGAGACCCGCGGGCGGGACGCGGTGCAGCGCTACCTCGTGAAGGAGGTCCAGCGCGTGTACCGCAGCCAGGGCGTGACCATCAACGACAAGCACATCGAGATCATCGTCCGGCAGATGCTGCGCAAGGTGCGCATCGACCAGCCGGGCGACTCCGAGCAGCTGCCCTTCGAGCTGGTCGACAAGTTCGAGTTCGAGGAGATCAACAACAACGTCCTGGCCGAGGGCGGGGAGCCGGCCACCGCTGAGACGGTGCTCCTCGGGGTCACCAAGGCCTCGCTCAACACCAGCAGCTTCCTTGCCGCGGCGTCTTTCCAGGAGACCACCCGGGTGCTCACCGAGGCGGCCATCAACGGCGCCAAGGATCGCCTCATCGGGCTCAAGGAGAACGTCATCATCGGCAAGCTCATCCCGGCCGGGTCGGGGGCACCGGCCAACGTCGCGATCCGCCGCGAGGCCGAGCGTCGAGCAGCCGCTGAGGCTCTCGCCGGTGGCGAGCTGCCCGAGGGCTTCGACCAGGACTACAACGTGTTCCTGGCCGAGTCCGGTGGTCAGCCGCCGGCCGACGGAGAGGACGGCTATAACCCGCTGTTGGCCGAGCGAGCCGATGCTCGCACAGAGGCCGCGTCAGCCGATCCCGTTGCGGACCTGGAAGGCAACCCCTTCCTGGAGCCTGACACGGATGACGCGGACGAGGATGACCTGCCTTCGCTCGAAGAGGAGGTCCAGGAGGAAGAGTCGGAGCCGGCCAAGGCCGGCTGACCGATCCCGCGGTTCGGCCTTGGTGACTGGCCATGATCATCAACCACCGCTACCGCTTCATCTTCGTGAAGACGCGGAAGACGGCCGGCACGAGCATCGAGATCGCGCTGTCAGGGTTCTGCGGCGATGACGACGTCGTCACCCCGCTGGCGTCTGACGACGAGTCGCTCCGGACCGAGCTGGGCCTTCCGGGACCCAGGAACCACCTGGGCCAAGACGGCCTCTTGCGATTTCGGAACCACATGCCTGCCGAGGACATCCGGACCGCGGTCGGCCCTGACATATGGGACGCCTATCACACGTTCGCCATCGAGCGGAATCCGTGGGACAAGGCCATCTCCATGTATTACTGGAAGAGTCGTGACGGCCGCCGCCGGTCAGTGGCCCCCTTCCCTCGGAAGTCTTTGGCTGACTTCCTGCGCATCCGGGAACGCCAGATCGTGGCCGGCAAGCGGCCCAACCTGTTCTCCAACTTCTCCATCTACAGCATCGCCGGAACGCCGGCCATCGATCACATCGGGCGCTACGAGGACCTGGCAGGGGAGCTGTCGAAGACCACCGAGACCCTGGGTCTCCCGAGGCCCATCGCCCTCCAAGCGGCGAAGAGCGGCTATCGCACCGATCGACGACCCTACCAGGAGGTCATGGGCCGCGACGAGCGTGCCGTGATCGAGCGGCTGTGCGCGCGGGAGATCGACCACTTCGGCTACCGCTTCGAGGACTGACGGCGCGCGCCAGTGCGCGCCATACTCGCGTTGACACTCAGAAGCGGCATACGCTAGACTGCGCGTTCGCGGCTGCGAGGCCGCTCTTGCCCGTGCCGGTCGATGACCAGGCGCCGTGGATCACGTTCGATCCGCTGCGCAGCCGCGACCGGGTCACCATCCGCACACATCGTCCGAATCTCGCCCACGCGTGCGTCCCGGAGTCCGCTCCGGCACCTCGCCTGGCGTCGTCCACGACCTCGACCGAAACCAAGGAGTCCGACTTCGTGCCCACGATCAGTCAGCTCGTGCGCAAGGGCCGCAAGCCGAAGATCTCGAAGATCAAGGCGCCCGCCATGCGACGGAACTGGAATAGCCTGCGTCAGCGACAGGAGTCGATCCCTGGTGCCCCGCAGAAGCGCGGGGTCTGCCTGCAGGTCCGGACGATGACGCCCAAGAAGCCCAACTCGGCCCTGCGCAAGATCGCCCGCGTAAAGCTGACCAACCAGATGGAAGTGACCGCTTACATCCCGGGCATCGGGCAC
>JBBSMF010000009.1:0-12197 GCA_038233295.1 Candidatus Limnocylindrales bacterium
ACGGCGGGTGTGGCCTTGATCGTGCTGGTGAGATGAGACATCAGCCTCGCCACGCCGGGACCACCAGGCAGCCGCCACCAGCACCACCCCTCCGATGACTACCAGTCCCACAAGTGCCAGATACCAGAGCGGATTCCCGGAGTCCGTCAAGACCATTTGCTCTTCCTCCAGAAAGCATCCTATGCCCCGCGCCGCAGAGCCCAGCGGACGTGCCCGTCGTGGGGATCGGGGGCCTTGGTCTCCCGGACGTGCCAAGGAGGGAGGCAGCCCTGAGCCGGCCGCCCGTCGCGACCCGCGCCGGGCCCGAGGGCGCGTCCACGGCCGATGCGCCCGACCTTCCTCCTCTGCTTGGCACGCCCCGAGGCACCAGGCGACCGAGCCTGCACAGGATCACAGCCACAGCCTTGGTACCGTTTGCAGTACCGTTCCAACCGGATCCGCCACGAACGTTGACGCCCGCTGAGGACCACCGCATGGAACGCGCCGTCTTCTACCTTCGCCTCTTCCCCGGCACCGAGGCCGAGTATGACCGGCGACACGCCCCCATCTGGCCCGAGCTGGCCGCCGAGATCCGCGAGTCCGGCCTGCGCAACATGTCCGGCTTTCGGCGTGGCACGGACGTCTGGTACTACCTGGAGGGCGAGCCGGATGTGGAGTCGGCCTTCGCGCTACACGGTCCCAAGCCGGCGAACCAGCGCTGGAACCACTACTTCCGCGACGTCATCGCCCAGATCACCGACGACCATGGCGAACTGCTCTGGTACGACGAGGTCTTTCACGCTGGTGGCGCGCCGCTCCAGGGCGCTTTCGAGCGGGCGCTCTTCGGTCTGGTCATCGATCCGGAGCGAGCCGCGGACTATGGCGCCCTCCATGCCGATCCATGGCCGGACATGATGGCCGCCATCGAGGCCTCCGGATTCCGCAACTACACCGGCTTCCGGCGCGGCGCTCACGTCGTCTACTACGGCGAGTTCTACCCCGACATGGCGACCGTCTTCGCCCGCATGGCGGAGCACGAGGTCAACGCCCGCTGGGGCAAGGCCTTCGAGGGCATCATCCTGACCATCACCGACGCGAACGGCAAGCTCATCACCGCCGACGAGGTCTTCCACCAGGACTGACGATGCAGGAGAGAACTGGCGACCACCCCGTTCGCCGACCCAGGATCGGTGTCGTGCACCCCTACTGGACGCTCTGGGAGCACACGGCCGGGCCCACCTTCCGACAGGACCGGATGACGCTGGCCCGCGCGGTCGCGGGGGACCTTTCGGACACCGTCGACGCGGTCGCGGTGGTGGAGATCGCCTCGGCCGAGGACGGTGTGGCCGTCGGCCGTCGATTTGCGGATCTTCACGTCGAGGTCATGCTCGTGCTCCAGACGATGGCCGTGCCGGCCGCCTGGACGATGGCCGCCATCGAGACGGTGCCCGGCGTTCCGGTCGTGGTCTGGGCACTCCACGAGACGGGGCTCGTGGAGGGTGGCTTCGACCACGGCTCGATCACCACTCAAGGCGCGACCGTGGGGGCGCCGATGCTCTCCAACCTGCTGTCGCGCGCCGGCCGACCGTTCCAGCTGATCTTGGCGCGCCGCTCGGACCCGGATGGGCTGCACCGCGTGCGGGCCGCGCTGCGACTGGCCGGCATAGCTCGCGGCATCGCGCAAAGCCGGCTGGGGCGAATCGGCCGTCCGCTCGACGGCTACGCCCACGTCGATGTGGATGACGCCGAGCTGCGGGCAGCCACGGGCATCGAGCTCGTGGCTGTCGACCCGGACGAGGTGGTGGAGCGCTATCGCGCGATCGCCGACGCCGACGTGCGGGCGCTGGAGGCCGAAGTGCTGCGCGACTGGACCATCGAAGGCGACGTGGTCGAGGGCGAGTCGCTGGAGAGGTCACTGCGGGCTGCGCTGGCGCTTGAGGCCGTGGTCGATGCCCATGGACTCGACGGCGGGGCCTTCAACTGCCACGTCCCGCAGTTCCGCTTCGGCGAGCCCATCGGCATCGCGCCGTGCTGGGCGTTGGGCCGATTGACGTCAGCGGGCCGGCCCTTCACCTGTACCGGCGACATCGTCACGGCCGTGGCCATGCTCACCACGAAGCGGCTCGGCGGAGCGGCCGTGTACCAGGAGATCGAGGCCATCGACTACGCCACGGGCGAGGTCGTCATCGCCAACTCCGGGGAGCACGACCTGGCCTGGCTGGCACCCGGCGAGCGGCCGAGGCTGCGCCGCAACGGCTGGTTCTGCGGGAAGGACCCGCACTGTGGTGTCTGCGCGGCGTTCGAGCCGGCGCCGGGCCCGGCCACGCTGGTCGGTTTCACGCCGCACCCGCGCTCGCGCGGCGGCTTCCGCTACGTGGTGGCGCGCGGCGAGCTGACCGCGCGCCGGTTCCCTGAAACCGGCACGATCAACGGCGCCTTCCGTTTCGCTGACGGACCGGTGGAGGCAGCCTGGGCTCGTTGGGCCAGCGCCGGGGTCAACCACCACAGCTCGGCGACGCCGGGGGACCTCTCCGCCGAAGTGGTCGCCGTGGCCGGCCACCTGGGTATCGACGCGATGGTCGTGTGACGGCGATCGCGTCCCGGCCAGCCACGCCCATCTCGCTGCGGGATCTGCGCGACGTGGATCCGTACCCGGCCTACGAACTGATGCGCGCCATCGGTCCCGTGGTGTGGGACGAACCGATGAGCGCGTGGCTCGTGCTCTCGCATGACGGTTGCACGTACGTGGAGCGTCACGAGGATCTGTTCGAGGAGCCGACCGGGACGCTGCCCGGCGCGGCGGAGATCGTCGGCCGGCGTGACTTCCGCTCGCTCGTCGGCGCCCAGCACGAGATCCTCCACCGGTCGCTGTCCCATGCCTGGCGGCCGGATCCGATCGCGCCCCTGGCTGCGACCGCGGTGCGTCCGCTCGTGGCGGAGCGTCTGGCCTGGCTCGCCCCGCGTGGTTCGTTCGAGCTATTCGCGGACTTCGCGCGGTTACTGCCGATCGCAGCCATCGCGCGCGTCCTGGGGCTGCCCGATGCCGACGCCGAGACGCTGGACCGGGCGAAGGGCTGGCTGGAGGCCGTGCTCGCCTGGCGGCACTCGTACGGCGAGGATGAGGACGCCCGCGCCGCAGCCGTGGAGGCGACACGGCTCTTGGAGCCCGCGCTGCGCGACACCGTGCGCGAGCGGCGCGACAAGCCACGTGACGATGCCATCAGCTTCCTCTGGGTCCAGGGCCGCGAGGTGGCCCCGGACTGGGAAGAGCAGGACGTGCTCGACAACGCCAAGTTCCTCTTCGAGGGGGGCTCGGAGACGACGGCCTTCCTGGTCTGCAACGCCGTGCATCGGCTACTGGAACAGCCGGCCGAGGCTCGCGACGCGACGCTGGCGGAGCCAGATGCGTTCGCTCGGTTCCTGGAGGAGGTCCTGCGGCACACGACGGTGGTCCATCTCCGAGCGCGCCGGGCCACGGCAGACTTGGAGTTGGCTGACGTCACGATCCGCACCGGCGAGCGCGTGATCGCCGTCAACGCGGCGGCCAACCGCGATCCGGCCCGCTGGGAGCGGCCCGACGTCTTCGATCCGGCGCGGCCGCGGCTGTGGGGTCATCTCGCCTTCAACGTCGGGCCGCGGCACTGTGCCGGCGCGCACTTGGCGCGCATGGAGGCGACCGAGGCGATCCAGGGTCTCTGGCGAGCCTTCCCCGACCTCGGTCCGGCATCCCAGGCAGCGGAGGCGACCCCGCTCGGCTTCGTGTCGCGAGCGTGGCGACCGATCGAGCTGGTGCACACGCCGGTGTCGGTGGAGGCGGTCCACGCCCGGGTCAGCGCCAGGGCGTCGGTATGGGCAGGTCCGTCACCGAGATGAGCCCGGGCGCGGCGGCCACCAGCAGCGGCAGGTAGTTGGCCAGGGCGGCGGCGGTCGTCCACTGAGGATCGAAGCCGGGCGTGACCGCGGCGCGGATGTCCGGGATCCCATCGATCTCGTAGGAATCCTGCGGCCTGAGGCCGGCCGAAGACGGTTCCACGTGCCCCACGAACTCGGCCGCGAACCAGGCTGCGGAGTCCACGTACCCCATCGTTCGCTGGAGCATCCCGGCCGACTCGCCGGCGGCCACCTCGACGGCGGTGGATGTGATGGCTTCCTCCGCCACGATCGGCTCCACCGTCTCCTCGATGTGGTCGAGCGTCACGCCCAGCCGCCGGGCAAAGGTGCGGATGGTGTGCGGAAAGCCGATGTGGCCGAAGACAGAACGCTCGCGCACCCTGGTCGCGAAGTCGACCGGCGAGTAGCCGATGCCCAGGCGACGCTGCACGGTCGCGCTGAACCCGGAGAGGTCCACCACGCGCCTGGTGGTGATCCGGTCCACGCGCCAGAGGGCACCCGTGAGCGCGAGCCCGACCACCTCGTAGATGTACCCAGGGTTGGCGCCCGCCCCCATGACGGTCACACCAGCTTCCCGCGCGTGCTCATCGATCGATCGCGCCGCGGCAGCGTCCACATCCCAGGGAAAGGCCATCTCCTCGGCGGTGCACAGCACATCGAGCCCCGCGCTGACCCCGTCGTGGATCTCCGCCGCGACATCGCGCAGGAAGGAGGTCGTGGCGATGAGCAGCACATCGGCCCCGGCCGAAAGCGCGGCTTGCTTGTCGCCGATGGCCAGCCCAGTGGCCGGCCCACCGCTGACCTCGCCCACATCGCGACCGTGCAGCGCTGGGTTCCTCGAGTAGGCGGCGACGACCCGGATCCCGGGGCGCTCCCGGCTCAGGCGGACGATGTTGCGGCCCACGCCGCCCATCCCACACAGGACCACCCCCAGCATCAGCGCCGCACGCGCTGCCAGGAAAGGCTTTGCACCCGGACCTGACCGCCGAGCAAGAGTGGCGGCGACGTGAGCACCAGGCGATCGCCGGATCCGTCCAGCTCCCACTCGCGGCGCTGGGAGGTGCCGATCCAATTGGGGAACAGGCTGCGTTCGACCAAGTGCACCACGCTGGTGCCTTCGATGACGTACCCGCCGCCGTATGCGACGAAGGTCGCGAACGCCCGGGCGCGCTCCTCGACCGTGCCGCCGGTCACGTCGTCCGCTGCGAACCGCGGTCGGTCCGCCGGCCCCATGATGCCGACCATCGTGCCGTCACGGGAGTAGACCAGGAGCCCCTCCGGCGCCTCGCCCATGGGCAGCGACTCGGAGCCATCGTGGGCACGAGCCACCCAGCGGCGCAGGCGCCACGACCCGACGAGCGGATGGTCCGCAGCCGTCACACCGCGACCGCGGCGATCGGCACCGAAGCAGTGGGTACCGGCGCGTCCTCACGCAGCAGCCGCTCCTCCTTGAGTTCCACCCATAGATCAGCCGGGATCGCGGTCTGAAAGGCTTGCACGTTGCGTGCCTGCTGGACCGGGCTTGATGCGCCCGGTATGACCGACGCGACGGCTGGGTGTCCCAGCGGGAACTGGAGCGCGGCCGCGGCAAGCGGGACGCCATGGCGCTCACAGACAGCCGCGATCCTGCGAGTCTTCTCCACGATCTCGGCCGGAGCGTCGGCATAGGCATACTTCGCGCCCTGCACCGGGCCCTTGGCCAGGATGCCCGAGGCGAAGACGGCGCCGATGACGAAGCCCACGCCGCGCTCCACGCAGACCGGGAACTCGACCTCCAACACCGCCTGGTCGAGCAGCGTGTAGGGCATGGCCACCAGGAAGGCATCGATGTCGCCGAGGTCGAGGAAGCGCGGCATGAGCCCCAGGTCGTTGATGCCCGCCCCGATGGCGCCGATCTGGCCGCTCGCACGCAAGCCCTCGAGTGCCCGCCAGCCTGACCCCGCCAGGTCGCGAAAGTGCGCGTCCATCGTCGCTTGATCGAAGTAGAGGCGGTCCAGATCGTGGATCCAGGCGACATCGAAACGGGTGATCCCGAGCCGCAGCCGGCTGCCTTCGACGGAGCGCATGATCCCGTCGTAGGTGTAGTCGAAGACGACCTCGTTGGGCAGCCCGCCCAGCCAGGGGGCTCGGTCGAAGCCCTCGGCCACGGCTGGCCGCAGCCAGCGACCGACCTTGGTGGATAGGGCGTACGCCGAGCGATCATGGTCGCGCAGCGCGGATCCGGTGCGCAGCTCGGATAGGCCGCGGCCGTACCACGGCGCCGTGTCGAAGTAGCGCACACCGGCTTCCCAGGCAGCCGCCAGGGTCGCCGCCGCATCGACTTCCGAAACGCGCACGAACAGCTCACCGATCGACGCACCCCCGAAGCCGAGCTCCGTGACCTCCACCGCCGTGCGCCCCAGCCGGCGCCGCGCCGTCACTTCCGCCATGGCTGCGTCTCGCCTGCCTCGCTCCATGACGCGATGGGCGCTTGGAGCGGATCGTCGACCCAGCAGAACTGCCCGTGGATCTCGGCGCCCTCGTCGCTGGTGAGCCGCAGCACGAGATCGACCGCCTTCTGCGGAGGGTCACCGCCTGTCTCCTCCACCCAAGTTGCCCACTGCCGGTACCCCTCGGCCTCCGGGCCCATCGACGCCACGCGATCGCGGATGTCCCGCCACATGTCCGTCTTGACGTCGCCCGGGTGCATCACGTTGGCGGTCACGCCGGTGCCCTCGATCTCAGCCGCCAGGTGTCGGGTGAGCTGGTTGAGGGCGACCTTGGCAGTGCCGTAGGCGCTGTTGAGCGGTCCCGGCGGATGGAGCGAGGCAGCCGATGTGATGTTGACGATGCGCCCCCAGCCGGCGTCGATCATGCCACCCACGAAGGCCTGGATGGTGAGATACGGTGCTATGGCGTCGACCATCACGGTCTGGACCCAGGCTACGGGGTCCGAGTCGCGGATCATGGCGATCGGCCCGAAGGTTCCCGCCGCATTGACCAGGATGGAAGGCGGCCCCAGTTGCTCGTGCACGAACGACGCCAGCGTGGCCACGGCATTCGGATGGCTGACATCGGTCGGGCGGCTGAGCATCCGGCCACCCTCGGCGCGGATGAGGTCGGCGGTCTCGGCCAGTTGCGCGGCATTGCGCGCCACGCCGACGACCGGGTGGCCGCGCTGCGCCAGTGCCACGGCCACGCCACGGCCCAGCCCTCGTCCCGCCCCCGTGACGACTGCCACGCGCTCGCGCGCTGCGTCATCCATCTCGTCCTCCTGTCTGCACGCTGGTCAGCGGGCCTGGGTGTGCAGGTCGAACACCTCGCGAAGTTCGCTCGAGTCGACGATGCCCTCGTCGTTGAACTCCATCAATGGGTCCATGATCTCGCCCCACTTGGCGTGGATCTCCGAGTGCCACAAGCGGTCCCATGCCTCCGCGTCGCGTATCTCTGAGTAGAGGAAGAGCACAGGGTCGGCTTCGAAGATGGTTATCTGCGCGATGCCCTGGCGCTCGATCTCATCGACCAGTTCCTGCCAGATGTCGGCGTGGTGTGCGCGGTACTGCTCGAGACCACCCGGCTTGAGGCGCATCGTGAAAGCGCGGCGGATCATGGCTGGATCTCCTCTTCAGGTGGGACCGGGGATGGGCGGCTCGAGCCCGAGCGGGCGGCCGGTATTGATGGCATGGAGCAGACCGTGATCGTCCATCTCGCCCCCGTTGGCTTCCACGGCCAGCCGGCCGCGGTAAAGCACCAGGATGCGGTCGGCCAGGCCGACCACCTCGGGCAGCTCCGTGGAGCGGAAGAGGACCGTCCGGCCACTGTCCGCGAGGTCGCGTATGAGCCGGTAGATCTCGCGCTTCGCGCCGACATCGACGCCCCGGGTCGGGTCGTCGAGCAGGAAGACCGTGGGCGAGACCTCGAGCCACTTGCCCACCACGACCTTCTGCTGGTTGCCGCCCGACAGCCGCCCCACGATCGTGCCGGGACCGTCGGCACGGATGCGCAGGCCGTCGATCTGACGCCGGGCAGCGGCACGCATGGCGTGCCGGTCAAGCCACGGGCGGCGCGACGGCAGGGTGCCTACGGCGACGTGGGCGATGTTCAGCTCGATGCTCGACTCGAGCATCAGGCCCTGTTGACGGCGATCGGCGGGGACCAGGCTGATGCCGCGCCGCGCGGCCACGGTCGGCGAAGCGGGCGCTCCCCGGCCGTCGGCGAAGACGATCTCACCGGCACTCGCGCGGCGTGTTCCGTACAAGATGCCCAGCAGCGTCGCGACGCCGGATCCCTCCAGTCCGGCCAAGCCGATGATCTGGCCAGGGTGTGCCTCGAACGACACGTCGCGCAACTCACTGCCCGCCGTGAGGCCACGCACGGCGAGACTTGGCGCTCCGACTGCCGCCTCCGGCCGCCGCTGACGGGATGGGAACAGCTCCGCAGGCGAAGTCCCGACCATCGCCTCGACCACCCAGCCCATGGTCGTCGCGGCACGATCGACCGTGTCCACGATGGCGCCATTGCGCATGACCGTGATCCGATCGGCGATCTGGAAGACCTCCTCCAGGCGATGCGACACGTAGATGATGGTGATGCCGTCGGCGGACAGCTCGCGCAGGACGGCGAAGAGCCGCCGGGTCTCGCGCTCGTTGAGCGCTGAGTTCGGCTCGTCCAGGATGAGCACGCGCGGCCGCTCGATGAGCAGCCGGCACAGCTCCACCAACTGGCGTTCGGCGATCCCCAGCTCCCCCACCGCCGCGTCTGGGTCAGCGTCGAGGCCCAGGCGCGCCAGTGCCGACGCCGCACGGCGGCGCATCTCGGGCCGATCTACCAGGCCGAACCTGGTCGGCTGCCGATCAGGGAACAGATTAGCCAGGATGGAGCGTTGCGCGAAAAGGCTCAGCTCCTGGTAGACGATGCCGACACCCAGGCGCCGAGCGTCGGCCGGGGAGTCCAGACGGACCGGCTCCCCAGCCACGCGAATCTCGCCGGCGTCTGGATGGACGGCGCCGGCGAGGATCTTCATGAGGGTCGACTTGCCGGCACCGTTCTCGCCCACGACGGCGTGGACGGTGCCGGCCTCGATGGCGAGATCCACGCCGACGAGGGCCTGGATCCCGCCGTATGCCTTGCGCAGAGCGGACACGGCTATCGCCGGGGGCGAGGCTGTACCCGATCCACTGGCCATCAACGTTCGGCGAGCCTACTGTGACTCGTTCTCGATGGGCTCGATGTTGTCGGCCCAGTTCGCGATCTGACCCTCGACCAGCGGTTGGTAGTACTCGCGGGCCGCCTCGGGGGACGCTGCCAGCACCTCGAGCTCCTCGAAGGTGAGCGGCGGTAGATCGAAGGGTTCTTCGACGCTGTCCGCGGTGACGATCTCCGTCCCCGCATCCAGGAAGCCTCCCTCCGAGAGGTCGACATCGGCCTCGCCGCGGATGACGTCGGCCAGCATCTTGATCGGCAGGTAGCCCTGCATGAAGGGGGTCTGGCCCAGGCTGACGTAGGCGTTTCCCTGCTTGATCTCGGCCAGGTTGCCCTCGGTCAGGTCGTACCCGCCGGACACGAACTCCGTGTCCGGGTTTGCTCCCTGGAGCTGGCCGAGGCTGGTGATGTCCGGAGCACACAGGCCGACGAGGGCGGCGGCCTCTGGGTTCGCCGCCAGGAGGGCCTCCCACGCGGCGTAGTTCTCGTTGGCCGCCACCTTGACGTCGAAGGGACCCAGGACCTCGATCCCAGGGGCTGTCGCGAGAGACTCCTGGACACCCGTTGCGCGGTTCTCGAGCACCGGGAAGCCCGGGAAGCAGTTGCCGATGATGACCTGGCCGGTCGCGCTCTCGCCACCTAGCTGCTCGAGCACCTTGGCGCCCAGGATGCGGCCGCTCTCGACCGAACGCTCGCCGACATACGGGGCGTTGACCGAGTCCACCAGCAGGTTGAACTGGACGACCGGGGTACCCGAGTCGATGATCTCATTCAGACCGCTGGCCATCGATTCACCGGGGACGGATGTCGCGATGCCGTCGACGCCAGAGGCCACCAACGACTGGACCGCGATGAGCTGAGCGTTCGCGTCGCCGCCCTCAGGTCCGGTGACCTGCAGCTCCACGTTGAGGTCTTCGGCGGCGGCTTCGGCACCGTCGATGATCTGCTCGATGAAAGGGTCACCCAGGACGTGGGTCACGAAGCCGATCTTGATGGACTCCGGGGCTGTGCTCTCGGGCGGAGCCGATGTGGCGGGCGCCACGGACTCGGGAGCATCCGTGGCCGGCGCGTCCGATGCCTGTGTGGTGGGTGCGGGCGCACCCGTCGTGGGGGGCGTGGTCGGGGCACCGGCCCCGGTGCAGGCCGCGAACAGGATCGCCAGGCTCGCCGGAAAGGCGAGCCAGCGGCGGTTCGTCGTGATCATCCGTTCCTCCTCTGATGGCCGCTCGGTCGGCCGTATCGCTTGCTGGTCGGTGCTCGATGCATCACTGGGATCGGCTGCCTCCTCTCAGGGCATGACGCGGTTCGACCCTTCATCCCAGGTCGACCGCGTCGCGAGTCCGCCGTTCACGCTGACGACGGACGAGTTGGTCGACGGCGACCGCGATGATGATCACGGCGCCGGTGACGAAGGTGCTCCACTTGACATCGACACCAAGGAACAGGATCCCGGTGGTGATGACCTGGATGATGAGGGCGCCCACCACGGCGCCGATGACGGTCCCCCGACCTCCGGACAGCGGCGTGCCGCCGATGATCACGGCCGCTATCACCGGCAGCAGGTAGTCGCCGCCGGTGACCGGATCGATCGCTTCGCGAAAGCCCAGGAACATCGCGCCGGTCAGGCCGGCCACCGCGCCCATCAGCACGAGCACCAGGATTCGGGTGCGGTCGACCGGGATACCGGCGAGGCGGGCAGCCTCCGGGTTACTGCCCATGGCCTGGACGCGGTAGCCGAAGCGAGTCCGGTGGAGGATCAGATGGAGCAGCACCGCCAGCCCCAGGAAGAGGATGGCCACGATGGGGATGAGGTCGAAGACCTTGATGTCGAAGATGGTGAAGAAGGAGCTGGTCTTGTCCGGCGGCACCACCGCGCGTGACTCGTTCACCACGAGGCTCAGGCCGCGGTAGGCGGAGAGGGTTCCCAGCGTGATGATGATCACGGGGATGCGCAGTCCGACCGCGAGCACGCCGTTGACCAGTCCGAGCAGGCCACCGAAGACGACTCCGATGCCCGCCGCGAGCCAGGGGTCGATGCCGAAGACCATGGCCTTGGCCGCGATGACGGCCGAGAAGTTGAACATCCAGCCGATGGACAGGTCGATGTCGCGGATGGCGATGACGAAGACCATGGCCAAGGCGAGCATGCCGATGAAGGCGGAACCGGACAGCTGCTGGAACAGTGTCCCTGGCAGGAAGAAGTTTGGCCGCAGGATGCCGATGATCAGGACGAGCCCGAGCAGCGCGACGAGGACGCCCGTCTCGTCCGGCAGGCGGCGCGAACGACGCGCCCGGGCGGCCTCGTCGCCAGGCTGCGGATCGGTCGCGGAAGTTGCGGCGGTCACCTGCCTCCTCGCCTCGCGGCATCGCGGGTCCACGCGCTGCGACGGCGCTTCCCTCTGACCTAGACGGCTCCTGACGGACTCTGTCGGATAACGATACCCGAAACGTTTCCGGCGTCAAGGCGGCTGGACTATTAGCGATGCAGCGGGCCAGTCAAGACCACTGGGCGAGCTGCGCTCCCCGCGTGTGCGGCCCTCAGGGTGGATGACGCTCGAGAAGCGGGGGGTGCTTGGTGGTCGGCCGTGCTCCGTTCCGGGTGTGCGAGGCGCAGCGCATCTGCTTGGCGTCCACATCGTCTCGCCATTGCAGTTAGAAAGATCCTCAGCGGGACCGTGTTACCGAGTTCGTGGGTCATCGATCCTTCGAAGCCGTACTCATTCGAGGCGGATGACGAGTGAGCACGGAGCGGAACACCCGGCCCGCCTTGAGGTCCTCCAGCGCCTCGTTGGCTTCCTCAAGCGGACGGACCCTCTCGACCAGATGGTCCACGCTGAGCGTGCCGTCCAGGTACAGGTCGATGGCGTCGCGGATGTCGTCGGGCACGAAGCCGCGGGACCCCAGCAGGGACAGCTCGCGCCAGAAGATGTCCACCGCACGCGCCCGGAAGTGGTCCAGGCTGGACCCGATGAGCACCACCCGGCCGCCCGGGCCGCCCATCGCGATGGCCTGCTCATCGACCGCCGCGGAGCCCACGCACTGGATGACCACATCCGGCCCGTGACCGCCCGTCAGCGCTTTCACCGCGGCTACCGGATCTTCCGCTTCAGCCGCGACCACCTCGTCGGCGCCAAGCTCGCGGGCCA